>DATKWA010000076.1:0-129921 GCA_035529815.1 Occallatibacter sp.
AATGTCAATAATGATGCCGACCTGAACCGTTTCGCGGAGCAGATTCGGCAGCGGCTGTGCAACTTCTCGGCCCAGGATCTCAAGAAGCACGATTTGTTGCGTGTGGCGGCGGCAACGGACGCTGCGGAGATCGTTGCAGAGATTGATAGTGTTCTGCGCGATCGAGAAGCCGGCGCGTTGGAGAAAACCCCCGATGCTCCAACCGTCGATGACATTTTGGCTCGTATGTCTGCGTACATGGAGGCGCCCGCGGCGGCATGAGACACGAGACCCCAGCAACTATTCGCATTCAGAAAGCGCGTACCACGCTTCTGTTGGACCATCCGTTCTTTGGTTCGCTCCTGTTTCGCTTGAAGGGGCGAGAACGGCGGTCGATTCCAACCATGGCGACCGATGGCGTGTCGCTTTACTTCAACCCCGAGTTCGTCGATACGCTGAACTCGGCAACGCTGGCCGGGGTGCTGGCCCACGAGGTCATGCACCCTGCTTTGCAGCACCATCTGCGCCGTTCCAAACGCGACCCAAGCCGTTGGAACGAAGCCTGCGACTATGCCATAAACCCGCTGCTGCTCGATGCCGGCCTTAGTCTGCCGGACGGCGTTCTTGTCGATCCCCGCTTCCGTGGCATGAGCGCAGAGCAGATTTACAACTTGCGTGAAGCGGAAGCGCAGCCAGAATCCGGAGGCCAGGACGAGACGAACGAAGGTGCAGGAGCTGGCGCGGGCGAAACGCCAGAAAAGCAAGGTGACTCCGGCGAGCCGATTGCGCCAGTAACCGAAGGCGGCATCGGCCAGGTTCTCGATGCGCCACTTCCGGACGATGGGACGCCAAGTGTCGAAGAGCAGGCACGAGAATGGAGTGTTGCTGTCAACCAGGCGGTCACTCTCTCGAAACAAGCAAGCAAGGTTCCAGCGGGCCTCGCACGAACTCTCGAAGGCGCGGCGGAGGCAGCAGTCGATTGGCGTGAGTTGTTGCGCAGGCTCTGGTCAGACACCATTCCGGCCGATTCGAGTTGGATGCGGCCGAACCGGCGCCACATCTGGGCAGGTCTCTACCTGCCCGGAGTCGTGCGGGAGGGAGTCGGCGAGATAGCCATCGCTGTCGATTGCTCTGGGTCAGTCAATGCCCGTCTGTTGCGCCTGTTTGAAGCTGAAGTTTGCTCGATCCTCGAAGGCCAGCGGCCTCAGTGCGTTCATGTCTTGTACTTCGACACAGAGGTACACAAAGTGGAGACCTATCAGGCCGGTGAGCAAGTTCATCTCAATCCCGTCGGCGGCGGAGGGACCGACTTCGGCCCATGCTTCGACTGGCTGGATGAGCATGGAATCCAGCCACAGACTCTGGTGTTTTTGACCGATCTATGCGGAACGTTCCCCGAGACTGAGCCAGCGTATCCAGTGATCTGGGCATCCACCGAGCGCCGAAGGGCTCCATTCGGCAGCGTCATTCCCATGCAGGCAGCATAGCTTGAACTGGAAGAGATTATGGAGAGGACATTTCACATCTTTACTGATGGTTCGGTGATCGGGAATCCAGGGTCCGGCGGATGGGCGGCGGTCCTGACGAGCGGCGACAAGATTTGGGAGATGTCGGGATCAAGTCCGTGGACGACGATCTCGGAGATGGAGCTACTGGCAGCCGTCGAGGCATTGCGCTCGATCCCTGCCGGGTCCTCTGTCCAGCTTTACTCTGACTCCGAACTGCTGATCAGTGGAATGCTCTTCCAAAGTCGGCATTGGCAGGCCCACGAATGGCGCAACAGCCGCGGCGTTCCTTTGCAGCACCAGTATCTATGGAGAGAATTGCTTGCGGTGAACGAGCGGTTGAACATTCAGTGGCAATGGATCAGAGGCCACAACCGGCATCCGTTCCAGACCCGTGCCGACGCCCTAGCCTACCGGGCCGCGCGCACCCAATGCAGCGGCCTGCGGATGGCCGCATAACACTACTCGCCGGCATGGCTATCAGGCCGTGCTGCCCGCCAGTCAATCTTTAGGAGAGACCGCAATGAGCGAGGCCAACACGCTGTTCGAGATTGACCGTGAACTCGATTCGCTTCTCGAACAGATTGAAGAGGAAGCCGAAGAGAACGGCACCGCATCACCCGAATTGCTGGAACGATTCCAGCAGTTCTGTCAGACTGAAAGCGACAAGGTAGACAGGATTGGGCGTTTCCTGACATTGATGGACAGCCGACTGAAATACTGCCGCCAGCAGGCAGAGCACTTTCAGAGGCGCGCTCGCTCAACAGATGCGAAGGTCGTGAGCACGAAGAATATGGTGCTCTACTTCCTTGCTGCACGAGGACTCAAGAAGATCGAGGGCAAGGAATTCACGCTGAGGCAACAGAAGAACAGCCAGGATTCTGTCGAGATCACCGATGTGGGCCGGGTTCCGATAAATTACCGTGAAATGAATCTTCAGGTACCAGGCCGTGTGTGGCAAACGGTCCTTGCGCTCCTTCCAGAGGACACATCCAGGGCTCTAGCAAGCTGCATCCGGGATGACAAGCCAAGCAACGATGCAATCAAGGAAGCCGCGAGCCACAACGTGGAGGTCCCTGGCGCTCAGGTAAAGCGAGGCATTCATTTGCGGCTAGTCTGACTGCGTCGACGCAGGAGTGAAATCTGGTCGGTGTGTTGGCAGAAACAATGGAATACCAAGAATAGGCATCTGTGAGGCTCTGCGGAACACCGCTACCAATGAAATAACGCAGGCTAGTAATACTGTCGGATGTACTCGTACGCCTTGTCGAACAACTCCTGGTCAGTGTGCAGCTTGTACTTGAGCAGGGTCCGCCGAAGCTCCTTTTGGACTAGCCGCTCACCTTGGCTTGTGTGCTGCCAGTCCGGGAAGCGCACCTTCTTCACGATCTCATCGATATCGGCAACAATCCTCTCGACAATAATGTGGGTGTTGCCATTCTTTGCCGCGGTGAACAATTCCGTCAGGGCTTCTTTCGCGCGATTGCGCTCGTCATCCGATGAGACGGTTTTCTCGGCCTCCACAACATCCGTGGCAATCTCCAGGACCGCCTTCAGGAATTCCAGGCTCGTAAGGAAGCCTTGCTCGTGCCGCTCCTTCACTTTCTCCAGGCGCTCTCCGAGCTCCGTAAACTTCGGGTTGTTCCCGTGTTTGCGCAGCCGGGCAATGATCTTAATCTCGATCTCGCGCGCCTTCTTTTCGGGCTGAGCGTCATTCAGAATCCCTTCCAATACCTGTGCGTCCATCACCAGAGTGTCAACATCATCCCGAACCGATTCGACGTGGACATTCTCGTTGATAAGTTCGACAGTCTTTGCGCCCAATGAATGCCAGAGCAGCTTGCCGTTGCCACTGGGTGGCTTTACCGACTCGTAAACCTGCGTCAGCCAGCGGTAATCGACCTCGTACATACTCAACATCGGATCCGGAGACAGCGCCTCCCAAATCCGGCCGAGAACAGTGTATTCCGCCGCAAACTTGTCGCGCACTTCATTGTTGGGCAGCCGCTCCTGCGCGGCCATCAAGCCCTCATACCCTCCCACGCTTCTATCGACGCCCCCAAAGAACGCCAGACACGTCTGCATCTGAACCGGCAGCGTCTTTCGTAAGTCATCGATATTTGAAACCACCCGCTGTACAGCTTTCTCATCGAAATCCAGTGCACGCGCCACATCGTCGAAGATGCCGATGTAGTCCACGATCAGCCCATGCGTCTTTTCTTGCCCGAAGGTGCGATTCGTACGGCAAATTGCTTGCAACAGGTTGTGGTCCTTCATCGGCTTATCAAGGTACATGACCTGGAGAATCGGCGCATCAAAGCCGGTCAGCAGCTTGCTGGTCACGATGACGAACTTCAGCGGATCAGCCGGATCGCGGAAGCGGTCCAGGAGCTTCTCCTCGGCATCTTTGTCGCGGATATGTTCCTTCCACGCTGGCGGGTCACCAGGGGAGGCACTCATCACGATGGCACTTGCCTCCGGGCCAATCAGCTCATCCATGATCTGCTTGTACAGAACGCAGCATTCACGGTCAAAGGTCACCACCTGCGCCTTGAAGCCATTCGGCTCCACCTTCGACTGGAAGTGTTGAACAATGTGCGTCACTACCGCGCGCACTCGTTCCGGATTCTTCACCAGGACCGCCATCTTGGCGGCCCGCTTCGCCAGGTCGTCCCGGTCCTGTTCGCTCAAGGCGCCGGTGATCTGCCTGTAGGCTTCATCGATAGCCGCCTTGTCGATCTTCAGCCGGACCTCGGGTGCCTCAAAATGCAGCGGCAGCGTCGCCTTGTCACGGATTGAATCCTGAAACGAGTAGCGGCTCATGTAGCCGTGCTCGTCCTCGTCGGCGCCAAACGCCCAATACGTATTCCTGTCCGCGCGGTTAATCGGTGTGCCGGTCAGTCCAAACAGGAAAGCATTGGGCAACGCAGCGCGCATCTTGCGGCCCAGGTCACCTTCCTGCGTACGATGCGCCTCATCCACCATCACAATAATGTTCGACCGATCA
This sequence comes from Occallatibacter sp., assembly GCA_035529815.1. Lineage (GTDB taxonomy): Bacteria > Acidobacteriota > Terriglobia > Terriglobales > Acidobacteriaceae > Telmatobacter. The sequence continues at coordinate 4,492 of DATKWA010000076.1, forward strand.
TTCAGCGTACCGCCGGCCTCGGCAAACTTGTGGATGGTGGTGATCAGTACCTTGCGCACGTCCTGCCCAAGCAACGTCTGCAACTCCTGGCGCGTCCCCACCCCCAGCATGTTGGGAACATCTGCCGCATTGAATGTTGCGGTGATCTGCGTGTCCAGGTCTATGCGGTCCACCACGATGATCACGGTTGGGCTGCCTAGCTTGGGATGCATGCGCAGCTTCAGCGCGGCAAACACCATCAGCAGCGACTTGCCGCTGCCCTGGAAATGCCAGATCAGGCCCTTCTTCGGATACCCGGCGACCACGCGGTCAACGATCTGGTTGGTGGTGAAGTACTGCTGGTAGCGGCAGATGATCTTGATGCGGCGATGCTTGTTGTCGGTGGCGAAGAGCGTAAAGTTCTGCGCAATGTCTAGCACAACCTCAGGCCGCAGCATGCTCTCCACCGTGAGCTTCACCAGGCCTAGGTCGCCCTCTTTCTGGTGTTCCTCATCCCGCCACGGTCCCCAGATGTCGATCGGCATGCGGATAGAACCGTATCGAAAGAGCTTGCCCTCCGTGGCAAAGGAAAAGACATTCGGCACAAACATTGCCGGAACTTGCTTTTCGTAAATCTCATTTACTTGGTATGCGCCGTCGAACCAGGTCACCGCGCTCCGAGTCGGAGTCTTGGCTTCACCAATGACAAGCGGCAATCCATTCACCAGGAAGACAACATCGAAGCGCTTTTCGACTGAACCAACCTGATAGGTCCACTGATTGCAGACCGTCAGGCGATTGTTGGCGGGAGATTCAGCGTCGATCAGGCGAACCGGCACGTGTTCATCATTCGGGCCAAAGGGCATCGACTTCTCGGCGCGCAGCCAGGCCATGAAGTTCTCGTTGGCCCTCACCAGTCCGTCGGCCTTTACTGAAAGGATGCAGGCGCGGAGGTTGTAGATCACCTCGTCAGCACGGTCAGGCTGCGCTGCAATCTCCGGGTTGATCCTCACTAGCGCCTCACGCAACCACGATTCCACCATAACTTCGGTCGTCAAGCGCGGGAGTTGGGGGCCAAACACGTAGGTCCACTTTGTTCCCGTGCCACTGTGATTCGTTGCGGCGTCGAGAATCATCTGCTCGACGGTATTGGATTCGTTGAAGCTGCCCATCGTCATAACTCCGTAGCCCAGTGGTGGTGCACCTTACTTGTTACGCGCACGAAGTCGATTCGAGGGCCTAGTCAGTCCCCTGTTAGATTTGGCGCGTTTGACACGAATGCCCCCATAAGTGATGAAGCCATTTCTCTGATCTTTAGATGGTTCACACGACACGTTTCCTTCAACGCTTCGAGATGCTTAAGCTCTTCCACGATGCACTTCTGCTCGCTCATCGGCGGAACTGGCATCTGCATCCGTTTGAATCGGATGGCGGTAACATGTGCAATTGCGGTTTGTGCTGCGTGGGTTGCGAAAAAACCAGAGTAAAGAAGGAATCGGAAAAATGCATGGCTGTATTCGGGTAACAGTGACTCTCCACACCGGAAGCGGATCAGCGTTTTCTGAAAGCAACAGCCGGGGATTTCCCCCTGATATATTGCGCTTCTGCCGAGATACTCAAGAGTCTGACCCTCATTCAAGAGTATGTCGCCAGGGGACAGCTCGAATTTCGGGAGTTCTGACTCTGGGAAGTGCATTCGCAGCACGTCGGATTGATCAATCCAACCATCGCGTACATTGTTCACCCGAAGGTAGGGCCTTACATTTGTCCCAAAGTCGTATTTCGGATGTTTCTGCTGGCCCAGCTGCACATCACCCTCGCGCTCGATAGTGCTCAGGCGCCAATCTCCCTTGATCAGGCCGAATGCTGTCTTCTGTGAGTTTGGGCCCTGATACTGAAAAAGCGAATGAAGGTAAAGCTTACCGAAGTCCTTGGCACAATCGAAAACACTCCTGGCCTCAACCAGCGATGAATCAATTGCGCCGAAAATCTCTGCGATGAGCCGCTGCTGATGGAGTGGCGGAAGGTCGAACTTCTCAAGCTTGAGAGTTGTCCAGTTGATGGTGGGCGAAAGCGAGCCGACAGATATTTCTACCGCTCGACTCATAAACTTGTTGCTCGTCATTAGGAAGGGCAAGAATTTAGGCAAGACAACTTCCGGCTTGGCGCGCACAACCATTGCATGGGCCGAGCAGATTCCGTCAAACTCGGCCAAGACCAATTTGCGCTGATATGCACGGCGACGCCCGAAGATGATGTCGCCCTTCCGGAAGCGAAGCTTCGTACCGATGACATCGCTGCCCTTGCCCCAACGGCGAAGATGCAGGCTCTCTGGGTCCAGGTCGTCGAGGCCTACGTAGATCTCTTCGGCGGCATCGGCGGGCTCAACCCTCTCGTTGATGCTTTCAGCGAACTGACCGAAGGGCAGTTGCCTCCATTCACTTCGATTGAGCCATGCGGGCAATGCAAGTTGGGCCTTCGCAGCAGGGTCAAGCATGGGCTCGAAGGTCTCTCCAAGAACCTTACTCAACGCCACGCGTATATCGAGAGTTGAATCAATCCAGCTAGAGATCGAAATCCCGACGTTGCTAGTGTTTTCGGCGGCAGAACTATCGCCCGGAGCTTCACCAGATGCGATGTACATGGGGATGCTGAGGTTCCCGCCATTGGAGCGAACCTCCACGAGCGGAACTACGCGTGCGAGACCGGGCTCATTCTCGAATCGCTGATACGTATTCACGATGCGCTCGATGTGATCGTTGGTCAAGAAGCTCTGTGTTCGCTCACGTGTAACCTCACTCAAAGCGTTGATGAAGAGAACCCGCCCACGGTGCGCCTTCGGCTTGTTCATGCGGCAAATCACAACGCAGGCTTCCATGGGTGAGTTGTAGAAGAGGTTCGGCCCCAGGCCAAGGACGCACTCAATCACATCAGCTTCAATGAGTTTGCGCCGCATCTCTGCCTCTTCCTGCCGGAAGAGCACACCGTGCGGAAAGAGTATGGCGCAACGTCCTGTCTTAGGAGTGAGACTCAGCAGGATATGCTGCCAGAAAGCATAGTCTGCACGCCCTTGCGGCGGTGTGCCATAGAGGTTGCGTCCCCATGGGTCTGAGGCGAAGGCATCTCGATCCCACTGTTTGATCGAATACGGAGGATTGGCCAGTACCACATCGAAACGTTTGAGCCGGTCACCCTCAACCAGCTTCGGCTCCGAGAGCGTGTCGCCGCGAACAATCTGAAAGTCCTCGATGCCATGCAGGAAGCAGTTCATTCGCGCGATGGAGGAGGTCATCAGGTTCCGCTCCTGCCCGTAGAGGCGGGCGTTGCGCCACTCCTTTTTCTGCCGGCGGAGGTGCGCGATGCAGGAAAGCAACATGCCGCCGGAGCCGCAGGTGGGGTCGTAGATGGACTCGCCCGGTTGCGGCTCAAGCATCTCCGTCATCAGATGAACAACAGTGCGGTTCGTGTAGAACTCGGCAGCCGTGTGGCCGGAGTCGTCTGCAAACTTCTTGATTAGGTACTCATACCCCTGGCCCAGCTCATCTTCTGGCAGATTGGCAACCGTGAGCTCAAGGCAACTGAAGTGCTCGATGAGGTCGCGCAGCATGGCGTCAGACAGGCGATCCTTGTTCGTCCACTGCGCATCTCCGAAGATGCCATAGAGCTTGTCTGGGTTGGCCTTCTCTATGGCCCGCATGGCAGCCTGCAGCGCCTTGCCAACATTGTTCGAGGTCTGCCGCACCTCGAACCAGTGGGCTTCCTGCGGCACCTGGAAACGATGATTTTCGGGGTATGCAGCGAAAGTCTTATCCCCGCTGGACTCCTTCAACGCTAGCTGCGTTTCCTCGTCGAAAACATCACAGAGCCGCTTGTAGAATAGGAGCGGGAAAATGAACTGCTTGTAGTCCCCGGCATCAATAGTTCCGCGCAGAAGCGTGGCTGCGCCCCAGAGGTATGATTCGAGTTGCTGCTGCGAGATTCTTGTGCTCATGCCAGCTTCTTGTGGAGCCAATGCCACTTCTTGTATGCGATTTCCATGCACTTCTCGAAAGCGATATCTGTTCTCAAGAAGCTGAGATTCCCTTCAGCAACTTTCTGCTTATATTCAGGGGCGTCCATGAGCGCTCCCAAGAGCAGGCGCACACGCGTGGTTGCAAGTTGACTAAGCACCTCACTGAAATCGACTGGCAACGTCATAGAGCGTCCAAACTTCTGGGCCAACGCCTCGATGTCGCTATGATTAAGCAGTCCTTGACACATTAGAGCCCAAAGCAAGTATCGGGAGCGATGGATGAATGCGTACTTGTTTTGACCCTTCTGTTCAATCTCTCTGGCCAACTTACTAAGACGGAGCTGCACTTTGTAGCAAAGGACAATCCGCCGCGAATCAGCCTTCAGTCGCGTCGGGCGGAAAACCTGGTTATAGACTTTATCGTCTTCGAACACTCTGCGTATCTCTGAAATCCGACTGAGATTGCCGTCGGTTAACAGGAAAGTCTGCGTCAGCTTCAGCATCTGCAGGGCTTTTGACTCTTCCTTGATGCCGTATTCAGCGAGGTCCTCCGTTGTGAGCTGATCGAATGCATTCTCTTGACGCTCATAGTAGATCCCAACGTCAGAACTGAGCTTGTCCTGAAGTTCAAGCTGGATCACGTCGTTGGCATGTAAATTCCACGGTTCGACAGGGTTCTGACGGTTGTTGTTGATCGTTACCCGTGTTGTGAAGTCCTGGTCAGCGGCGGTGATGATCTTGCACAAGACGCGAATCGACTCATAGACAGGTATCGCCTTTGCCAGCTTCGGATTGTCCTTGTTCTTCTCCAGGAATTTGCCGAATGTGGTCACAGTCTGAGCCCCATTCAGCAACCGGGGCGCCTTGAGCCGGCAATGGCTATCCAGAAGTTCCACGCTTTCAGCGCAGAGCGTGATCCCATTGTGATTGAAGGCAAAGGTTCCTGGGTGCTCGACTTGATCTAGGACAATCTGTTTAAGGGTGTTTGAGATAGCTCGGTTCACGGCTTCGCTCTCGCCGAGCCCGTAGCGAATGTTGCTGTGAAAGAAGTAAGAGCCCAACTCCCGATGCATCCGGCCCAGGTCCGCCAGCCTGATAAAACCGATATGCATCTTTTCTCCAGTGGGGCCATCGATGGATACGCGGTCGGTTAAAGGGACCTCGAAGCTGGTGGTTTGATGAGGCTGGCGAACAATGCCTACCTTGCCTGTTGAAGATCGGAACTCCACAACAAATCCGACTTTCCGGTCTCCGAAGAACTGATCCACGAGGTACTTCTTGTTCTCAAGGTCTTCGCGCAGCTTATCGAGCAGTTTGCTGTGTTCCGCTTCCTCAGGGTCGCCGGTAAAGATAAAGCGGAAGCAAATCTGGTCAATCACCGATTTATTCTCTACCAAGCAGCTTCTGAGCTGGAGAAGAACCTGGTTCTTGAGATCATCCTTGGTAGGGTTGTGAAAGATTCGGTCCATCCCCGCATCAATCAATCGCTGGAGCGAAACTTTGAACTGGCTGTGGGAATCAGAGAACTTGAATTGGAACAGGTACAGATTCCGCTTTGCCTCGTCGAAATGAAACGCATCAAGCCCATAGTCATTCCCACCAAAGGCCACACGGTTTGCTGCAACATCTCGCGGAACCTTGTGCTCGCGTTCGAGGTACAGAAGGCCAAAATAGTCTTCTGGAACCCCACCATAGACAGTGCGGTGGTCTGAAAATGCCTGATCGATCATATGACGAGTGATTGTCATGCCAGCTTCCTCATTTTGGTTCAGTTACGAGAATCCCGTTTTCTACAAGTACTGAGACCAGCTTCCGCTCGGCCTCGAATGCAGCACTCGCACTTTTCCGCAGCTGCTCAATGGCTTCTTCCACCGAAAGCACCGTTCCTTCATTCTTCCGCTCGACATAGCGCGTGATGTTCAGGTTGTAGTCGTTCGCGGCAATATCGCCGAGTGTCACGACCTTGGCAATGCCTTCCACATCTTCGTAGTCGCGATACCACGCGAAAATACGATCCACATGTTCAGGAAGGAGTTCGTTCTGTGCTCGCCCGGTCTTGAATTCCCTTGACGCGTCCAGTACGAAGACCTTCTTCTTGCGATCCTTCTTCTTTCGCAGGCGCAGAACCAGGATGCAGGCGGCCAGTCCCGTCCCATAAAAGAGGTTTGGCCCAAGGCCGATGACCGCTTCGAGCAGGTCCATCTCAAGCAGCTTGGTGCGGATCGCGCCCTCCTTACCCATTCGGAAGAGGGCACCGTGGGGCAGAACGACGGCCATGCGGCCAGTGGAAGGCGCCATGGACTTGATCATGTGCTGCACCCAGGCGTAGTCGCCGGTCTTGCCAGGGGGCATCCCCGCAAAGTTGCGGCCATATGGATCGCTGGTCCAGACTTCCTCACCCCACTTTTCAAGGGAAAAGGGCGGATTGGCGATCACGCAGTCGAATGTGGCCAGGTTGTCCCCAGAGAAAAAGGCCGGCTGGCGGAGTGTATCCCCCCTTACGACCTGAAAATCGGACGCGCCGTGCAGGAAGAGGTTCATTCGGGCAATGGCGGAGGTCGTCAGGTTCTTCTCCTGCCCGAAGAGCTTTCCCCACAGCGTGCGGTCATCGCCGTGGTTCTCACGGACATGATGAATGGCTTCCATCAGCATGCCGCCCGTTCCGCAGGCGGGATCGTAGATGGACTCGCCCTCTTTAGGATCGAGGATTTGCACCATCAGACGCACGACGGATCGGGGCGTGTAGAATTCGCCGGCCTTTTTGTTGGTGAGGTCGGCGAACTTCTTGATGAGGTACTCGTAAGATTGGCCGAGGATGTCAGCCTGAGCCGCGGTGTTGCCGAGCGCGATCTTGGAGAAGTGTTCGAGCAGGTCGCGAAGCAAGGAATCCGGGAGACGGTCTTTGTTAGTCCATTGGGCATCGCCAAAGATGCCGTAGAGCGTCTCAGGATTGGCCTTTTCGATCCCGCGCATGGCCTTCTGGAGCGCCAGGCCGACATTGCTGGTGACGGCGCGGACATCGGACCAGTGGCATCCAGCAGGGATCTGGAAACGGTAATTCTGGGGGAACGAAGCGTATTCTTCGTCCCCGCCGGACTCCTCAAGGGCGATCGCGTACTCCTCGTCGTAGACATCGGAGATCCGCTTGAAGAAGAGAAGCGGAAATACGTATGATTTGAAGTCAGCGGCATCGACGGGCCCCCGAAGAATGTTCGCGGATTCCCAAAGATGGGATTCAAGTGCTGACAGGTCTATTTGTTGCGCCATTTGTGCATTCTCAGGGTGCACGCTAAATATAAATGTTCTGCGCGTGTTCTGATCCACGCTACGGAAAACACAACCCCGAATCGTTGCGAGCAGCAGGCCAGCAGGACATGAGGCTGCTTCTCCGAACGTGGATTTAGGGTCCTCTTGCTGGATGTCAGCATGGCGACAGGAACTTGCCAGACATTCGCTGGACGACGCTCCGCGATCCAGTCGAATAGAAAGCTCCAAGAGGGTTCCAAATTGTCGGGATTAGAAAGCTTTTGGATAATGGTCCATCTCGTCCTTATCTGCTTTGTTTTCATGCCGTAAGCCAATGGCTCGCACTTGGCGGCATCGGTCCGAGGCGATCCCTGATCAGAACCGGTGGGTCACTTTAATTGGATAGGCAGCCCGGATTGGGTCCCACGGCCCCAATTCCCTGGGCAGAGTCTCCTGATTGCGCTCGCCGAGTCCAACGAACTGTCGTCCTTTCTGTCAGGCAACTAAAACGAACAGCATGTTAGACTTTGGAACATCGATCTTCTCCTATGCGGCGGACTGCTGGATCGCCGCCAATCTGAAGCGCATTGCGAGGAAAGGGTTGTTCCCGCCACCTCTGGCATGCACTCGGAGCGTCGTGCGAAATCTCAGAGAGACTCATGCAGACAATAGCGAGCTACTGGGCAGCATTAATCATCGGATTGTTCCTGCTCTTATTCACGTTGGACTTCCTACTGGTGTTCGTCCGGAAGGGAATCGCGCTCGGAAAAGAGCTGGATCGGGCAATCGCGGCCGTCGCAGACGTTCAGACGCAGCAAATCGGGGGCGTCACAGATCTCAATCAGGTAGCCGAGCGAGTCATGACCACCGACCGCCTTGCACACCTTTGGGGTGAATACATTAAGACTCTCCACCCGCAGAAGGATCGTGACAATCTGGGCATGAGCTATGTCAAGCGGTGGAGAGCCACCTCTCTTGCCGGGACTTTCTTCACGGAGCAAGCCCTCGTCGATTCTCCTCTTCGCGCGGAGTACTACAAACACGTCCCTGGCATTCTCACTGGGATAGGCATTATTGGGACTTTTACAGGTCTAATTGCAGGTTTGCTGCGCTTTGACGTTTCGTCGGACCCTACACTCGCAGAGGCAAGTCTCACCCAATTGCTGCATGCCGTCAGCCATGCCTTCATCGTTTCCGGAACAGCGATTGGGCTCGCGATGCTGTTCACAGGGATCGAGAAGAGGCTAATGAGCGCCCGTTACAGGCAAGTTGAGAAGCTGCAGCAGGGCATCGACAAGTTGTTCGCCACGGGTGCCGAAGAGGAGTACCTGGAGAGAATCGTCCGGGCATCGGAAACGTCGGCTACTCAAGCACTTCAGATCAAGGATTCGCTCGTTGCTGACCTGAAACAGGTTCTATCGGAGATTACAAATCTTCAGGTGGAAGCATCTGCTCGTCACAGTAGCATGATCTCGGTCGACGTCGGCCGGGTAATCACTGAGAGTCTCGGTCCGCCGATTGAGAGGATCTCGCAAGCGGTGGAACGCGTCGGAGCCAGTCAGGGAGATGCAGTTAATCGGCTGCTCGTGGATGTGCTCGCCAGCTTTTCAAACCAGGTGCGAGAAATGTTCGGTGGCCAGTTGACCGGCTTGAGCGAACTGCTACAGCAATCTGCTCAGGCTATGCAGTCCACGGCGAGCAAGTTTGAGCAACTCGCAGCGAATATGGAAAACGCGGGCAAGACCGCGGCCGACGCAATGTCCGAAAGGCTTCTCGCTGCGGTCACTGCTATGGAGGCCCGTCAGCAGATGCTGAACCACCAAATGGGCGAATTCGTTGAGCAGATCCGAGCCGTGGTGATTCAGTCCCAATCGGAATCAAGTGTCAAGCTGCAAGAGGTGCTAGGGCAACTTGGCGAGCAAGTTCTTGCTGTAGGAGATCAGTTGCGGTCTCAAGTGGAATCGACAGCATCGGCTCAGAATGAGCAAACAAGTCGGATGGCGTTGCAGACTGGCGCTGCGCTAGATTCAATTTCCGGACAAGTCGAGCAATTAATCGCCCAGTCCATAGAAGTGAACAGGTCTTTGCAGTCAAGTGTTCAAGCTCTTTCCTCTGCAACGGCAGATTCGATTTCGAAAATGAACTCCGGAGCCGAAATGCTTTACATCGCTTCCAGTGACTTTGCAAAAGCTGGTCAAGGAGTGACCGAAGTCCTGAAGCTGACTGCTCCAGCTACCGAGAAGATCCATGCTGCCGCTCAATCTCTTTTGAATGCGAGCAACACAACTCAGCAGGTCACTGCGGAGTATGCCAAGTCTCGGGATTCGTTCGGACTGATCGTTAGCGAACTCAGAACTACAATTGAAACCGCGAAGCGGGAGGCCGTCTTGACTACGGAACTCGTCGCCGCGATTCGCGCCGCTTCCGAACAGTTGGGCACAGCAGAAAAGCAGGCCGAATCCTACCTGGCTGGAGTCAGCGATGTGCTTGGAAAAGCACATCAGGCGTTCGCAGAGAACATCGAGCGCACCTTGCGCTCTGGAAATGCGCAGTTCCACAAAGAGCTCTCCGAGGCCATGAGCCTACTTTCTGGAGGGATTCAGGATCTTGGCGATCTTCTAGAAAAGATCCCAACCAGGAGGTAGACACTTTTCATGGCCCTGAGAATGAGTGCCAAACCCCCGGGAAGAGAAGACGCAGAAAAGCCATTTTGGATCTCTTTCGCCGATCTGATGACTGCGCTCATGGTCCTCTTTTTGGTGGCGATGGCAGTTGCATTACTTGCAGTTACTAAGGGTGTGAGCGATATCAAGGCCGCCGAGGGTGCTCGTGCCGTTGACGTCGATTCCTGCATTGCCGGAATCCGGGATGTGTCACAGCAGTTCGGAGAAGTAAGCGTAAGAGACCACACGATCGACTTCGGAACGCTTGCGAACTTCCCACTTGCTAGCAACAGGCTGACTCCAGCTCAAGAAGAATTCCTACGCGGTTTCGTACCACGAGTGCTGACAATCACCAAGAGCCCTCAGTGTCAGAAGTGGCTCAAGAGAATAGTCGTTAATGGTTTTGCGAGCGATGAGGGATCTTACATGGGCAACCTGAACCTCAGCATTCAGCGCTCTGAGCGGGTTCTTTGCGTGCTGCTTGACCCAACGGCGTCCAACGCACCAAGCTCAGATGACCGAAGTCTAATTCAGAAGCTTTTCTTGGTTGGTGGTTCATCTTCAAATTCACTCAAGAGTAGCCGAGAGGAGAGTCGAAGAATCGAACTGAGGGTCGAGTTCTACGACCTGAAGGAACCTCGGGAAAAAGCAACACCGGATATTCCATTGAGCGGGGATGTTCCATGTCCAGTCGAGTTGAGATAACGGATCCACTTGGGGTCCTCGATGCACAGTTGAGCATTTCGCTCGGCAACGCAAGCAGCCGAATGAGCGGATGGATCGCTCCCACCACGTTCGCCAAAACACTCCGCTCGATTAAACAAGCGTTCGACAACCCCACCGTTCGTACCGATAAGGAGTCCATCACCGAAGCACTCACTGCGCTTCGGCGCACCAAGCAAGTTCCGACGTACACTCATCTGCGGTACATCTGCTTGGGTGCTGGCCTGCCGATTGGAGACTGGTACCTAATCAGTGATGACGAGCTCTGGCCGATCGTCTGCGAGCGAGCCGCCCAAGGAGAGCTTCGCAAGCGAATCAAGTGCTATCAAGGGCTCCTATGGAGCTATTGGTCCTTCGCGGCGCAAACGGCCGAACCGAGTGGAAGAGCTTATCAAGGTTGGTTGAGGCTTCGTGGCTGGCTCGACGGTTGCTTTGATCGGATCAAACGGGATCTAAAAGCTGATCCGAACACAAGATTGCCTCAATGGTTCTCCGTTCTCGAAGAGCACCGAAACCTGCTGACTAGGGACTCTTGTGGCAGGTACGGCGCTTCCCTCCTGTCAGGAGACAATTCGCTCCTTGAATCTGCAGTTCAGGGCCTTGGAATTCCCACCGGATCTTGGGTCTACGATGAGGCCATTGTGGCTCAGGTTCGGTATTGCACGGAAGCCAAAGACAGCGAGTTCATGCAGAAATTGCCTCTGATTCTGAACATCGTCCTTGCCAGTGGTGGAAAACAGATATCCAAGTCACTTGCCACTCGATGCATCGCATCCTTAGTCTCTCGATACGCAAAATGTGCGACAACGCCAGAACACATTCCGCTTCGAGACGTGTGTCTGGAGTTCATTGGTAACCCTTGGCTTCGAAGGGCTGCGTGGGATGCTCACGTTCTCAAACCAAATGGGCAGCCCGATCATGTTCCACGAGAGATGATTCATGGGTGGCTTCGGACCCGTTTGATTAAGGACTTCTTCGAGCTCCTGAGCGAAGAGAAGGCGGCCGATCAAAGACGGCTCAACTATTGGTTGCGCTACGAAGCTTCAATTGTCGACATGTGGTTCATCCTTGGGAATACCGCCTTTAATTCTCAGGACAAAGAATACGTGGAATTCAAAAGCCGAGCGCGCGGCCGTATTCTTCAATTGGGCGGCCAAACATCTCCGACGAATAATGCATTCGTAATGAAGATCGGAGACCATGTTGTCATAGAGTTTGGCGAGAAGGGAAACGCCTGTTTCGTGTTTGCTTGGGATGGGATACCCACAGATGTAACGAAGAAGCTGCTGAGTGGTGTTCAAAGGCTGGAAATCGATATCCATACTTTGCGATTTAAGACATGGCTGAAGCGCTTGATTCACATGGACAGCCCGTCATTGCTTCGGAGCTGGGAAGAGAAGTTCGATGAGGAGCTAATTCCAGTCTTGAACGCTGTACAAGCCGGCCGACCGTATTCACTTCGCGGAAGCCGAAGCGTGGAGTCTGCTCCTAGCCGGGGGGCGCTTCGAGCTAGCCCCCAAAAACAGACAGTCCTTTGGGTTCCTCCAGATAAGAAGGTAAGCTCCCCATCCGCCCGACCGCTCTTTAGTTGGAGTGAACTCGAGCTGCATATCACCAAACATCGTCTGAAAGTGGCTGACAATCGCAGAGTTGGGGGAGCCTATTGGGTCCTCATAGACAACACTCTACCTGAGATCACGAATCCACTCCGGTCTTGGGGATTTCGGTATAAGCCAGGAAAGGGATGGTGGAGAGAGTGAAAGGTCCCCTGTTGAATGCCGAGATGAGCTCAAAAGCGCAATGCGTCCCGAGCGCTGCACCTCCTGCAAAGACGATCGTTGTCCAATTTACTGATCGCGGCGTGGTTTTCTCGAACACACGATGGCCAGGTGCGGGATGGTTGCCCGAGTGTGTCCGCAGCGGATTGGACGCAGAGATTGCATCCCTGCTTGCCCAATTGGAGGAAGAGGGATTTGGCGGTTGGGAAGAAGGAAGCTTTTCGGTTCCTTGGGATTCTATATTCCAACTCGGCGATTCCTCACAATACGCCGACGTTTACAGAATCATGGGCTTGCCTCCAATTGCGCCATGGCGTCCTGTATTGCAAAGTTCGGGCGGGTTTACTGACGAAGATTTCTCGATCTATGTAGTCGGATGGATCGCATCGGCCAGCGGTCATGTTGAGGACCTCGCTACAGTGACAGGCGCCGTCGTGCAGCACAACGAGAGTCTGTCGATGATGGGCACGGCTGCATGGGCAGCCGTCAGCTCGATTCGTAAGTTCCATCAGCGGGATGCTCACGAGCGAACTGCCGACTCGAACAGACGAGCTTGGGCGGAGATTCGAAAACACGCGTTGGCAGCAGATGCCGACTTAACAGATTTCCTACGCCACACAGTGGTGGTGAGTCCTGACCGATTGCGGCTTGAGCTTCGCAGAGGCAACGAAGGTGCTCCAGATCTCGTGGAGGTCATCCCCACCTTTGATGGGTCTCCTTCCCGCTGGATCGAGTTCTTCGACCGCATTGCAGAAGTGCCCGAACGCTACGACATTCCGGATCAAGAGGGCCTGACCCACGTCTTACTGCCAGAGGAAACCAGAAGTGTCCTGAAAGAAATCAAGCGCTTGCCAGGGCGGAGGGTCGTTGGGGAACGAGCAGAAGCATTTGTTCGCAATCCGTTTGCGATGCTTGGTCCAGATGCGAATGCGGTGATCGACCCCGCGGAGTTTGAATTGGAACGGGAAGCTGCCGGCCTCGCACTCACCAGCTTTACACCTAGCCTAGTTCGTGATACGACAGGAATTCTCATAGGTGTTGGCCTGCGCGTGGAGGAAGCCAAACAAAGTAAGGTTCGGGAGGAACTTCTGCCGTTCGAGAATTCTGACGAACTTCAAAAGTTCATCCTGAAGATCACACATAGGATTGAGTGCAACGCACAGTGCTGTTCCTGGAACGGCTTCGACCTTGAAATTCTCGGTGATACCTCCGAACATATTTCTGTCTTGCAAAGTGCCCTTGTTGAATGGCGCATGTCAAAGCCCTTCGTCGCATCCGAAATATTGGACCTTAGTAGGTACTCGGAACGAATAGAGGGATTCGGCGTAGAAAAGCGCTACTATTGTCCGTTCATCGCTCGGAAAAGCGATGGCATTCCATGGGTTCCGGAAAACTTGGTTTCGGGCATTCTCTTCACCCCGACAGACTCTCAGGACCCAACTGCACTGGAGCTGGACGCGCGGACATTGGAAGCATTCAGGCGAGAGGCGCAGTCCGCGCAAGCGGACTCGCAGGACAGCTTTACGTTCCCGGGCTGTCCCCGGCCGATAAGTACTTCGGAAGCGCAACAGATTCTAGAGACACTGGACGAAGCCCGTCGCGACATCTCAAACAACCAGTTTCACCCCGACAAGAGGGGCAAGGGACAAAGATCGACAGAGCGCAGGGGCCTTGTCGTGAAGCCAAATATTATCGAGCTCGACTACGAAGAGAGGCGAGGTGGACTAACACCGCCGATTGGCCTCAGCCCTCGATTACCAAGTTCGCTCAAGCCCGACATCCCGCTAAAGGATCATCAACAAGACGGCGTCAAATGGCTTCAGCATCTCTGGACAAAGTCGCCAAATGACTGCAGAGGGGCTCTACTTGCGGATGACATGGGGTTGGGCAAGACCCTTCAACTGCTCACGTTCATGGCAGCCGAACTCGAAGACAATCCGTCTCTCGATCCGTGCTTGATCGTTGCGCCCGTCTCGCTCCTGGAGAATTGGAAAGATGAGATAGACAAATTCTTCGAGGAAGGCAGCCTTCGCGTTCTAACCCTGTACGGGGCAGGACTTTCCAATCTCCGCCTTTCGCGTGCAGAAATCGACGAAGAGCTGAAAGCTTCAGGGGTCGGAAGACTCCTCATCAGGAATTGGCTGGGTGGTGCACATATCGTGCTTACTACGTACGAAACGTTGCGTGATCTGGAGTTCTCTCTCTCGCGTCAGAAATGGTCTGTGATGATCTGCGATGAGGCCCAAAAGATTAAGAACCCAAACGCCTTGGTTTCCAGAGCGGCAAAGAAGCAAAATGCACGATTCAAGATTGCCTGCACGGGAACTCCAGTTGAGAACACCTTGACGGATCTCTGGTGCCTGTTTGACTTCATACAGCCGGGCCTACTCGGGTCATTGACCAAGTTTGGACAGCTTTACCGGAGACCCATTGAGGCAGAAACTGAAGATGAGAAAGTCCGAATAGATGAACTGCGAGAGTTGATCGAACCCCAAAAACTGCGTCGGACAAAGCAGGAGGTTGCAAAGGACTTGCCCAAGAAGATTGAGGTGGACGAGTGCAGGGGCCTCATTATTTCAGAGCGTCAAAGGGCGATTTACTCTCAAGAGATCAGCAAATTCCGGCAAAAGAGTCCCGCCGAACACGGTGATCAGGGCACGCAGAATCACCTAGGCTTGCTTCAGAATCTGCGAAGGATCTGCTCAGATCCGCAAGCGTTATATGGCAGCACTGCTGCGGTTGAACGGCTGGAAGAGTCAGAAAAGCACTCACCGAAACTCGCTTGGCTCTTGAAGCAGTTGCAGAAAATCCAGGACAAAGACGAGAAGGTTATAGTATTTTGTGAACTCCGCGACCTTCAGAGAAAGCTCCAATCTGCTGTAGCTCAAAGGTTCGAAGTAGTCCCCGACATAATTAACGGAGAGACGACGGCTGCCGCGGATGATCCCGCCAACCGCCAGCGACGGATTAAGCAATTCCAGTCTGAACCCGGATTTGGCGTCATAATTCTATCCCCCCTGGCAGTTGGTTTCGGGGTCAACATTCAAGGTGCCAACCACGTCATCCACTTCACACGGTCCTGGAACCCAGCCAAAGAGGATCAAGCTACGGACAGAGCTTACCGTATCGGGCAAGTGAAAGACGTTTATGTCTACTACCCTGTTGTAGTTGCTCCCGATTTCATCACTTTTGATGCGAAGCTCGACAGCTTGCTGGGTTGGAAACGAGGGTTGTCGCGAGACATGCTCAACGGTACCGGGGAATTGACAGCTGCAGAGTTCGCTGACCTACAAAACGTGGACGGCGCTAGTGCTTTCGTTTGAGGTGAGAGTGCCGCACGGTACAAACACGCCCTTGGGGTGCATTCCTTGATGTTCCGGGAAACGATTCCGCGGATCACCCTGTTATGGTCCGGCCGCTTAGACGTCGTCGCCCGCGATGACTATTGGTGAGCGGGCGACGGTTGGTGATTCCGCTTCACTGCTTCTTTTCAATCAAGAATTGCCGGCTGGTCAGGTTGCACTGAATTGAAAATGCCAGTGAAATCAGTCAGCTCGGGCATCACAAGTTATTTGCGGCCAAATACTGATTGCAATACCTGCCAATCTTCCAGCCCGATCTCGAATGCTGTCCTCAGTCCAGGAAGGAAGGTCGGCGATCTCATGGTTCAACTTTAGCAATGACCTGCTCAATGCAGCCCGTTTGGTGTCGAAGCCAAGATTGCCCAGAGCAGGATTTCGCGCCCCCGTTAGAAGCGTCAGATTACCCAGAGTGTGCTTCAGCATTTCGCGAGTCGCAATTACCATGAGCTGAGGCTCGGCCATTCCAGTCCTAAGGTCTGAAGGAGCCCTCACGTTCGCAGGCAATGGCCAGTGTTCCATCCAGGATTCAGGTAGCACATGCTCAATTGTGAGGTCGGCTGGCAGTTCAGCGTCTTCATCAAATCGGTCGCGCGCAGCTCGTTCGAGTTCGCAAAGGATGTGCCGCAATCGTGCTTGTTGAATGTTTCCGTACTGCTTGCGCTCGAGTATGTTCTTGCGAAGCTCCGCATCATTTGGGAATCGAACAGCATCCCCATCGGATGTCGAAAATACTGTCGCAAAGCTCGAACTCGATGTTCCGGTTGCACGCATCTGGGCAGTAATTCGGAGAAACACATTGTTGTAATTCTTTCCTGTGAGACCGCAAAGCGTGCGGCGAACTACGTAGCTGACTATCAGGCGGTAGAGCTTTGCTTTCTCTTCTTCAGACGCGCTGCTTGCTTCGATGACAAAGACCAATGGGTAAGCTGTACTTACGTCGAAGACGGAGAGCTGCCACGCAAGCGTCGTCAGGGCGCCATCGCCATCTTGCTGTACAAGTTCGCGATATGTTGGTGCATGGCGCAACAATGTTTCTAGTTCCGTATCGACGCTAGTGAAGTTACGTTCACGCGCGAAGCTCTTATAACGAGCATAGAGCTCGGCTAGGAGAACTTCCTTGCCCGTTTCGGCAGCAAGCGTGTCACTCAAGAAGAAATCAATCCGCGGCTTCTTGATTCGACCACGAGTCCCAAGTACCTTCCAAAATGGAGTTTCGAAGGTGCTCCACCGCCTCTCCATCAGAGATTCAACATCTTCCCCCGCACGCGTTGCACGATGAAAAACGTCGTTGCGCACGAGATCCATGGCGGCAAGCGGCTCGCCACCGCTGTTTAGTGTTTCGAAAATCACCTGCGCATCATCGCGCTCGTCCAATGTAATAACGATCACGCGGAAATCTTCGAGGATTGCCGCCGAGAGTGCATTCAGTCTCTCAGCACGCTCATCGGTGGTGCCTGTATTGACAAAAGTCTCCGCTTCGGCACGGAAGAAAGCCCAGGCGCGCAATGGCAGTGGAGCGTCTTCTTTAATCTTGCCGTTCACGTAAAATGCGCCTGGGTATTGCCCTCGAAGCCCATTGAGGTCAAGATCGACCAGATCGCGGTAAAGAGTCCGGTCATATGCAGTGGGATGTAGCTTATACCGCTCTACACGCCTATCCTGCATTTGGGGACCTTCAGCATTCAGCAGAAGTGGCGAAAGGAGATCAGCGACCTGAATTAGGCCAAGGGAGATGGCGAGATCTCGAAGTGCTGCCAGTAAGATCTCAAATGTCATCAGTCGCTGCTGACCGTCCACAACATCGAGCACTTCCATTCGCCCGAATGAATAGGCACCTCGCGGAATAACGAGCAATGCACCCATATAGTGAGGATATCGATCGCTGGAATTCAGCCTTTCGACTGCTTTCGCTTCAACCTGATCGAAGAAAGCCTCAAGGTGCGGAGCGATCTTCCACGAATATGTCCGCTGGTATATAGGCACAACGAAGCGCTTCGGGTTCATCAGCACGTCGCCAATCTGAAATGGGTCTGCTTTCAACGGTCCCTCCCCAATTTGCTGCGAAGTCGATCACTTCAATTTTCAGAACCTACCACGCGACTACATTGTATGCGGCCCAGAAGCCGAACAACATTGAACTGTCGCAACCGGAACACGTTACCGGGGTCTGCAACTACAGGCCCGTATTTATTTGTGTGCCTGCCCGTTTACCCTCCCTCCTGCGCGGGCCTGCCCTCCGGCAGGAGCGGCATCACGCGCCCGACGGGCACCGGCTATCCGAACACGCCCTCATGCCAGCGGGTCATGTGTCTGCATGGACCGGATTCGCGTTGCGCACCCGCCGATACCAATCCCCGACCACGGCCAGCAGATACACTGCTGACTGCTGGTCGACGATTCTGTTGCCGTAGGATCCGAAAGCCAATCCGCCAACCTGGATCAGGACAAAATCAAAGACCATAAGCGCGTAGATTTCCGGATCGTTCCATGGCTTGGCGGCTTCCCGGAGCGCCTGGATGAAGTCGACAATATCTTTGGCGATCCCAACAACGGGTTCCTCGGCGAAGTTATCTATCCCAGATGTTGCCGATCCGTAAAGGATCGAGCAGATCCGCACAAAGACCTCATGTTCAATCCGCTGATGAAGAAGGACAGACGCCTCGATGACCGCAATGTCTCGGCCGGCAACGTTGCGCTTGACGACACCCGCGTCGAATATATAAGCGTGCGCCCCCCTGGGACCGAGATCGAGCGCAACATTGCTCATGTGCAGATCACCATGGACAAGCGATCCCTCGGTGATTCGCTGCTTCTCTTCGTTGGCAAGTAACTCTGAGAAAAGAGAAACCGGGTCCGTGTCGTAGCCCAACTCTTCCCGCACCTGAGGCGCGAACCGATTCCACTGCTCGATCACTAGAGCAGTGTTGTGGCCTGGCCAAAGCAGATCCTTCAACGGCTTGCTTTCCGGCAAGAGGTCGCCGAGTTGCCGCACCTGATCGGCGATCTGAAGAGCCACCTCCCGGGCCCGACTCGGTTCAGATCCGGTGAAGATAGCTTCGAGTGAACTGGGCCTGGCATCCTGTGCGCCGACCTTCTCGGTGACAATGAGGGCACGACTCTTGGTGGTAATGTGACAGGCAAGCTTGATATGGGTAAGCTTCTGCTCCACGTAGCGGGCGCTATCGATGACGCTCTTTGCGTCGAAACCGTCCATCAACTTGAAGAACTTAGGCCGGGAAGCTCCACGTCCGCCGTCCAGCAGATATCTCCCCATCAGTACCTTCGTCCACGAATTCGTCGAGTCACTGCGATTCTTGGAGATGGCGATAAGGCGCTTGGCCGACCACCAAGTCAGATCCAATCCGATAATTCCGGACTGCTGTAGTGCGGAACGGCGCAGCAAATCCTCCTCGCGGGGAGAGATCGTCGGGAACTGTTCCTGGCCCGCATCGCGAACGTGAACGCCAACAGAACAGTAGCGAAGAGCTTCGTTGCATGCTTGCCGAATCTCCGCCTCAAGAAGACCATAGTCGCCCTTTACCAACGTGCGGCCGTAGTAAAAGCCCTGGCGAACTGCATCCTGGAGTCGGGCCTGCTCCGTCGATCCGATGTGACCGCTTATGACCAGGAGAGAAGGAATTGGGTAGCAATCTCGCTCGATGCATCGATTCAGAAGTTTGATGCCCAGGTCGACACCTTCGGCGGTCGGCATCTTGGGCTTCTCGGGAAGGCGCAGGTCGAGAACAACGACGTGGAATATCTTGCTCGAGTCTAAACAGGCGACCGCTTCCTCGTAAGAAAATGCGAAGGAAGGGAGAACTGTCGAAAATGGAAGACCGGTGACCTCTGCGGCAATGCTCTCGAAGATGCTTTTATAGGCCTCTTTCGCGCCCTCGTCATCTTCGATCACCAGGGCATGAATCGTAAGCGGATAGCTCATTTGGTCTCCAGCGGAATCGAGAGCCGGATTCGAAAATCGGAGGGTTTTGCCTCGTAGAGCTCAACCCGGCCAGCGAGGCGCTCTACGGCATCTTGAATCTCCATTAGTCCCCTCCCGCGGCCACTATTGTTCTTCGAGGAGTAGACCTGCTGAAATACGATCTCCCTCAGTTCAGGTGAAAATCCCTCCCCGTTGTCGGAGATCATCATTTCGAGACCGCCCAGCTGCCGGCCGAAGAAAATCGTGATCTCGCAATTCTCCCCGACCGATTGCTGGGCGTTTAACCAGATATTCCAGAAGATCGTTTCCAGCAGGTAGTCGTTCGCCAGCACCCGAATCCATGCGTGATCCGCATGGATCAGGTTGAGTTTCACTGGGCTGTATTGCGTGGCGTATCGGGCGTTTAGTTGTCGAAGCCAATCCGGCAAAGCGACGGGCCGCAGGCGGAAGTACTCTGGATCAACATCCGTTGCCTCAAGCTCCCGGCCCATGGAGATCATGGAATCGTTCAATTTCGCCACGACCGTCTGCACCTCGCTGCCCTGGACCGTTGCCGTCAGGCGGTTAAGCCGGCTAGCTTGCGCCTGCGCGGCAAGCATGGTGTTGCGCAGGCGATGGCGAAGCCGATCGGCGACATAGCGGTACATGTCCACCAACTCGCTTGGGGCGACAACCTTCTGCAGAGTCTTGTCTTCGCGAAGCGCCGTCGAGTCCACGTCAACAAGCGCGCCGTCGATCGCCCGGCGGGTAAACTCATCAGTCTCTGTTTCGCGCCATTGAAGCAGTTCGGAGACAATTCTGCCCTTTTCTGGATGCGCCCGCACGGAGTTGGCAACGACCTGCCGAAGCCGTCCCGCGTTGGGTTTTCGTAGTCGAGCAAAAAGGTCAGCCAGACCCGGCGACTTCGCTTCGAATGCCGCCAGGAAGACACCTCTCGCCTCCCGGGGGTCCTCGACCGCCAGCCTGCGAAGTCGCTCATACAAAAGCTCAGGCGCGGGCATACCGTTCTCGGCGCAGTTCGAACGCCTCTCTGCCCCCTTCGAGAAGATCGACAATCTCGTCGCGGCACTCGTCGACAGATCCGGACTTCTCGACGTAACCGATCTTGCCGTCCGAGTTCATGACAATGACCAATTCCGCGTCCGCAAGGACAGGAATGTTGGCGTTGTGGGTGATAAAGATCATCTGCCGCTTTCCCTTCAGCCGCTGAATCGAGTTTACGACTGTCTCGTAGATGAAATGATTGTCCAGGTTGTCTTCCGGCTGGTCAATGATCAATGGGTTATCGGTCCGCGCGAGCAACAGCGGAAGCAGAGCCGTGCATTTCTGTCCGCGGGACAGCTCCGCGGCATCTTTGAAGATCGGTTCGTTGATCGTGGCGACATTCAGTTCGATACGCACCTGATCTTCGATGTCGACGACCTCAAGCTCAAGCGGGTCGACGTTTTCGCGAAATGCGTCCAATATCTTTCGCGTCCGCTCAACTCCAAAGCCGCACGCCTCATCAAAGGCAACCTGATCGTCCGCCTGTATGAATTGAGCCAGTTGCTCCGGCCGCAGCTGTAGGAGCGAGTCCAGTATCTCGTCGTGGTTCCTGACCCGGGCGCCCTTCAGCCCCTCTGTCAGCAAGGTGCGATACGCCAGGTTATCGGCGTTTCGCAGCACTCGAATCCGAACCTTCCGACCGGTCTCCCGTTGGAGTTCGGTGGCCACCGAGTCGCGCAGCTCTGACACCTGCTCCCGCTCCAGCAGAAACTTGGCCTTGAGAAGTTTGCGATCGGCCAGCAGCTGGACCAATTCATTTTTCCGGAGTGATTGCTCTGCCTCGATCTCTTGGAGTTTTTGGACGTTTTGCTCCAAGTCCAAGCGGACGCGGTACCGCTCGTCAGCTTCCCGATGCACTTGCTGGAGTTGGGCGAGGTCAGCGGCTTGCTGGGCATGAATTGCCGAGAGGCCAGTTTTTGTTTGTTCGAGGAGCGTCTTGGCGCCCTCGATGCTGGCTATCACCGAGTTGGATTGTGCAAGGGCGGAATCGAGCGTCTGCCGGATTACCGTCTGTTTTTCGAGCAGGAAGCCCGAGTTGGCGGATGATTCATCGACAAAGGCGAACTGCTTTGGATCGGAGACACGCTGCCTGATTGCTTCGGCGTCGCGATGCAACGAAGACAATGCCGCCAAAGCGTCGTCGATCCGCCTGCGCTCACGCGCATTGCTCTGCTGCTGCCGGCTCGCGGTCGTGTACTCCGTCGATGCTGCGTTTTCGGGCAGAGGGCCGACTGCGGCCAGCCGTGCTCGGGCGTCCCCGATCTCCTCGATCCGTTCGGAAAGGTCGTTGATCGACCGGCGCGCCGCCCGGATTCGATCCGCATTTGCTTCGAGAGCCCTTCTGTGCTCGCCGAGAGAAAGATGAATGGTGGAGAGCTGTTCCCCTCGGAGATCATCGAGAAGCGCGCGGCGCCTTTCACCTAAAGCCTCGTCGGCGATGGCTTCGATCTCGGGGCCGTTGTAGGCGTCGAGAGGCAGAAATGTGCCGCGGTCAAGATCAACATTTGGAACTGTTCGCCCATCGGCCGACAGGAGTACCGCTGCCTGCTTGTA
This sequence comes from Occallatibacter sp., assembly GCA_035529815.1. GTDB lineage: Bacteria > Acidobacteriota > Terriglobia > Terriglobales > Acidobacteriaceae > Telmatobacter. The sequence continues at coordinate 26,793 of DATKWA010000076.1, forward strand.
GCCGCGCCTGATGGTGTAAGTGCCGGCCGTTTCAGTTCTTGCCACCAGCGTCACCAGACCACTGCCACCGATATTCGCCTGAAGCAGATCGAGCCGCGGCTTGGATGCGCCGACTGTCCCTTTGATTGCGAACCGCAGCGCCTCGGCGAGCGTCGATTTGCCGCTTCCTCTCGGTCCAATAATGCAGATCAATCCATGCGGCAAGGTCAACTTCAAGCCTGGCAGGAAGCCGCCATTGAGTTCAATGCTGTCGAGTGTCCACATTTCTTCCCTCCATAACGCGTGCTTCCGGGCACAGGTCGGCGCAAGAAAATCAACTCAGAACGCGATAGACGTACTGCTCTCTACCTGTCGCTGACGAACCCTTTTCCCGGCGCACGATCCCCATGCCTGTCAACTTCGAAAGCCGTTCATTCATGGCCGTCAGATTTACCTCGAGATTCCTGCTCAGCGCGCCGGCTGAGACTGCTTCTCCGGCCTTCACAATTGCCGTGAATGTCTCCTGGTCTGCAGGGTGAACTTTGCCCAACAGGCTCAAGTTCGTCTCTCTTCGCTCGATTATCGCGACGTTCAGCTTTTCGAGTGCCTGGTTGAGATTCTCCTCCGTACATTCGTTCAGGTTCTCGACGATCAGGAACCTGCCCGGACATTCCACGGCCAGAGTCATCAGGGTTTTGCCAAACAATTCTGTGGCAAACGAGAAGTCGAAGGCCTCCACGGCGGCCGCGTCGATCACCAGCACATCGCCGGTTTCCAGGGCGCTGAGAATCGCTGCTACGCGGCTTCGAATCTGCCGCGCCTTCTCCTTGGTCCACAGCTGGGAGCCGTACTGGTTCAACTTCAACCTTTTCTCCATTTCATTCAGTGTATGTGATGAAGTATCAAAAGTCAACAATGAACCATTTTCGATCAATGTTCGCCGAATACAACTCATTCTTGCGCTGGAAACTGTGCCATCGGCAGAGGTCGAATGAACAGTGGACGCGGGTATGGTTCGCTCAGGGTTTGTCCAGGCGTTCGCGGCTGGTGCGTAGTAGGAACCGTCAATCCGAATCTTTGACAGCCTCAGTGGCGTCCTCTATTGCGCCGCAACTCTCGCAGACAATCGCTGATCCTGAATCGAACTCAGCATCATCGACAATCCTGATTTTGACCGAGTTGCAGCGCAAGCACCGATCCGCCGTGGGGCGATCGTATCGCAGAAGTGCGGCTCCGTAGGCATTTAAGACCGCGTAAGTCGCATCGACAACCAACATGCCATCGTAGCGAATTGCATTCGCAGAATGCGTCAACCAAGCAGCCATCTGCCAAGTCGTGCGCGCGGATGCTTTCAGATACCCACGCACTTCAGCCATCCTCGAGCCGGCGGCGACTGCGTCAGCAATCAGTTCTGACCAATGAATGAAATCGGCTCCCTTCGGTGCAACGTCTCCAGTCGGAACCATCCCCGGCCTAGCCGCCGAGCGGACGAACGCGATCAAACATTCCCGGCATCGCATTCCTACGGCCTGCATGTCCTCCGACTCCGTTCCCGCGTCCAGTGCTTCGGCGGCCTGCTCCCACCGGCGAAAGGCGGCAACGAGTAGATCGCCAACTCGTTCGTCGCTGGCACCCTTTCGTTTCGACTGCAGCCTGGCCATCAATCCGATGTGAAAAGAAAGTGTGTAATCGAGACTCGGAAACATCTTGTGGGTATAAAGGTTTGTCGGATTTGTAATGACCCAGTGATCTTCTTTATCTGTTCTGACGTGCCAGCAATCGTAATTCCCCCGAGCACGTTCTCACTCTTGATCTTCTCGATGTAGGTAACCTTTTCCTCATCTTTGGCGCACTGCCATTCAACGTATTCCACAATGCGCTTGGCCTCATGCCGGTTTTCCGGGTCGAGTTTGAATCGGTTCAGAGCGTCATCGCTTACGGGACCTGGAATGATGTGGCTTGAGGGATCGTCCGCCCTTTTCGCTTTGCGAGTTTTGGAAGTCCGCTTCGTGACCATAGGCATTGATGGAGATCAATTACGGGCAATCCAGTTGCCATCGAGGTTGAAATTCTCGGAGCCGGAAAAACCGCAGGCATTCCAGATCAAATCGAAGATAGGTTTCAGGATTTGAGTTGGCGGCGTCGCGAAGTCTTCAACGAGCGCCTCTGGCAATACCAGAGTCTCAGAGTCAATTGCATAGCCAGGATCGCCCACAAATCCGTTCCTGCCCATGAACAGACCCTTGGCTCTCAATAGGGTCAGAGCAACCACCACGGGTACGTTGGCGCCGATGGTCTGCAGAAGTCGGAAGCACTGCGGCATATAACCGAGGATATATCTCTCATATGAGATGCTTGGGATAGTCATCCTGCCTTCCAATTCATGAGCCAGAATCCGGCCCTGAACGACCTCGATGACCCCGTTGCGATAAAGCTGGGTGTAGCTTGGGCAAGGCTCCTGTGTTCCGAATCCAAGCACGCCCTCCAGATTCAAACGATAATGCCAGCGCGTCGTCCCCAAGGGCGACAACAGCACTGGATTTTCATATTGCGACCGAAGATCGAACTGCGGGGCGCCGGCAAACGACTCCAGCGGGATGCAATGGAGCGCAACCGTCGGACCGTCCAAAAGAGGCAGGGGAGTTTGGTTGTTAGAGAGGGCAATTATCCGGTCAGTCCGGAACGCCCGAATTCGATCTGTCGCCGTGCCGGACAGAGTGAAGGCAGTGCGCAACTCGTTCACGTCCAGGGGATATTTGCCCGCAGAGTTCCTGCCATAGAATTTGTCGTGCTGCTGAAATACGACTCGATGTGGTCCGGCCCAGCTGCGTTCGATGCGGACGACCAGCACTAGCGCCCCAGCGGTCGTGGCAATCGCTTTGATCGAATAGCGGATACGTGGGCTCAGGCCAGCAGCCAGAATACTATCGAGCCGTCGGGTTTCTAGGTCCAGATCCGCCGCCTGCAGGCCGGTGATTTGCGTCGGTAGTCCACCTACTTCGTCCATCCCGAAGACCAGGTCGCCTCCGGCAGTGTTGGCAAATGACGACGCGTCCGCGAGAAATTCCTTCTTGTCCGCGTCGCTGTTACCGGGCAGGGCGCGTTTGTAATCGATCATTCGACCTTCAGCCACCCCATTCGTTATCAGACCGGCCAGGTCAGCTTCGACAATGTCGTTCAGCTGTTTCAGGATCATGGATTTATCTCTGCATCCATTTTCCCACTGTTCGCGCCCTAGGACGCGGCATATCAAGCCCCCAGCTTGCCGTTCTGAAAGGGCTCCGCCGGGAGGCCGCTCCAATTCTGAAGCATGAGGGTGAATGGCAGCTTTGCAAAAGGGTCCGAATGTAAGAAAGCGACAAGTTCGCATGGATGGCTTGCACGATGCGACAGATCGCATCCTCGCTGCACAAACACGATCTGAAGTGGGACGATTCTCTCGGTGTTGGTAACATTTGCCGCCAACACCTCGCCTTGTCGCCTAGGCAGCCATGTGGCAGGGTGTTGTGGACGAAGCTTCAATTCTTCGAGTTGCCGTCGAGTAGCGGGTTACAAACAACCTCTCCCAACCTATCGTCTCGCCGAGTAAGGGAGCCGGCGCGACCTCACCGGTTCATCGTCAGCTTGGCGTACTGCTCCGCCGTAAAATTCGGGAACACTCCGCCCTTCCAATCTCGAGCGCCTGGTCCAGCTTCTCCCATCTCTCTCTACGTTGAGGATCACTTCCCATGCAGCGGACGGCAAGTTGCCTTTGTAAGGTGCCTCCCATTTTGTAAGGTAAAAGGGCTGCATTGGGCGAACCGAGGCACACTGTGCGTACACAGCGCACATCCGAAATCACCATCAAATCGTCTGTTTTGTTGGTTTTATACGTTGTTTCAATAACTTGCTTTGTAAGGTGGCGGAGAGAGGGGGATTCGAACCCCCGGTAGAGCTTTTGACCCTACAACGGTTTAGCAAACCGCCGCCTTCAGCCACTCGGCCATCTCTCCGCGTTACTCACGAATTATAGCGGATATTGCGTTCGAACTGTACAATCGTGTTCATTCATGCGCAACATCCGTCGCAGGCTCCTAAATTGCCCGGCTCCCGCGCGCCGCTTCATTTTCCCCTTTCTGCAGCCACCTCGTGTTGTTAAATTCACTTGTAATGTCCTCAGCCTTCAAACCAGCGCAGAGAAAGATGCGCCTTGTTCCCCTGATTGCTGCCACCTACTTCATGGTCGCTGGAGGCCCCTACGGAATTGAAGACATCCTCGGTGGCGCAGGCTACGGTTGGGCCATCGCAATGCTCCTCGTCTTGCCCATTGTCTGGAGTCTGCCCACTGCCCTAATGATCGGCGAACTGGCAAGCGCCATTCCGGCCGAGGGCGGCTTCTACGTCTGGGTCCGCCGCGCGCTCGGACCGTTCTGGGGCTACCAGGAAAGCTGGCTCTCGCTCTCCGCCAGCATTTTCGATATGGCTCTCTACCCGGCCATCTTCGTCCTCTATCTCGGCAAGTTTTCACCCTCGCTCACCGCTGGATGGAAGGCCTACTTTTGGTCCCTCGCGGTTGTCGCCCTTTGTTGCCTTTGGAACCTCCGCGGTGCCCCCGCCGTGGGCCAAGGTTCCATATGGTTGTTCGCTCTGCTGCTATCGCCCTTCGCGGTCTTCATTGCGCTGGGCTTCTGGCGCGGCTTCCTGCTCCACCCCGCCGTCCAGTGGACCAACTCCGTCCCGCTCCATGCAACCGGATTCGGCGCAGGCTCCGCCTTCTCAACCGCGCTACTGGTGGCTATGTGGAACTACATGGGCTGGGACAACGCCTCCACCATCGCTCAGGAGGTTGAGAACCCGCAACGCAACTATCCGCGCGCCATGATCGCCGCCGCCGCCCTTACAGCCGTCACATACGTTCTGCCGCTCGCGGCGATGGCGGTTGCCGGCATCTCCGCTACCAGCTTCTCCACCGGCGATTGGGCCCAGGCCGCCCGGGCCCTCGGCGGACGTGGTTTAGCCGGAACTGCCCTCGGCCTCGCCGTCGTCGCCGGCGGATGCCTTACCGGCATCGGCATGTTCAATGCTCTCTCCATGAGCTACACGCGCCTGCCCATGGCCATGGCAGAGGACCGTATGTTGCCCCGCGTACTTGCCCGTCGCAACCGCCGCGGGGTACCCTGGGTCAGTGTGCTCTGTTGCGGCGTCGCCTGGGCTCTGGCGCTCAACTTACCCTTCGAGCGCCTTATCTCCATCGACCTCGTTCTCTATGGATCAAGCTTGCTGCTGGAGTTTCTGGCGCTTGCCGTTCTCCGCTTCACTGAGCCCGATCTCGCACGCCCCTTCAAAGCTGGCAATCTCGCCGTTGCCTGCCTGCTCGGAGTCTGTCCAGCAGCCCTCATCGCCTACGCGCTCTATGCTGCCCACAGCGAGACAATCATCGGCTCCACATCGGCATTGCTCGCCGCCGCCTCTGTGGCCTTGCTAGGCCCATTGCTTTATCTGCTCACGCTGCTTGCCCAAAAGCTCGGCCGCCGCAAAACAAACCGTTCCTCTGTGGCCTCTCGGTAGCTTGCGCTCACGCTGGAATCTTCTTCTCGGCGTGTTTCGCTTTGCCGTCCTCAAACTGCTTGGCGGCATATGCCACGCGGTCGCGCGCATAGGCTGCGTCGCGCCACTCTTTTATCTCCACCCGCTTGCCTTCCAGGTCCTTGTAGATCGAGAAGAAGTGCGTAATCTCCTTCAGCAGATGCGGATAAATATCGGTGTAATTCCAAACATTAGAGAAGCGCGGATTGTTCTTTCCCACAGCCAGCACCTTCTCGTCCAGAACGCCCTGATCCAGCATCTCCAGCAGCCCAATCGGACGCACCTCCTGCACGCAACCCGGAAAGCTTGGACCCGGCACCAGCACCAGCACGTCCAGCGGGTCACCGTCATCGCTCAGCGTCGACGGAATAAAGCCGTAGTCGCCCGGATAGTGCACCGGCGAATGCAGGTTGCGGTCCAGTTTGAAGACATGCAGCTGTTTGTCATATTCGAACTTTTGAGTCCCGTCCAGCGGAATCTCGATCACCGCGCGAAATACCTCGGGGGATCGGTCCCCTATGGGCAGTTCAAGATAGTTGACCATCACGTTTTACTTCTCCTTTGGGGTTGGGGAGGGTGGGGTCCGGGGCCCGTTACCGGACCGGAATAAGGACAATAACGAGAAATGCTTCGGCGGCAACTGCACAGCAGTAGGGAACAAGCCGCCCGAACTAATATAATCGCGGATAATGAAGGCACATGTCTATGTCACGCTGAAGACATCGGTCCTGGACCCCCAGGGCCAAACCATCCAGAACGCCCTCCGCAAGATCGGCTTCGCAGAGGTCTCAGCTGTCCGCCAGGGCAAGTATTTCGAGCTTTCCCTCGCCGATGGCCTTGCCCACGACGCCGCCCGCGCTCTGGTTGAGCGCATCGCCCGCGAGGTCCTCACCAACCCCGTCATCGAAGAATTCACTTATAGCCTTGAAGAATAGTTGCCGATTACTCGCCGAAGGGTGGCCGATGAGTCGCCGAATCAGCCCTGACGCGCGTCCCATCCACCCATCCTGCGCAATCTGCTCCTTGTCGCCGGCTCCCGAAACTCCACTGTGCGGAAGCCCGCGGCAAGAAGCCAGCAGGGCAGGGAACCATCTTATTTCCCGAACGTAGCTGCCAGATTGGGCCCGGCTTCCGCGTCTTCAATCACCGGCACAGTCGTCAATTCCAGCACATCGGCCCACTTTGCCGCTCCCAAGTGCAGCGCCACCGCACTGTTGCTTTCAAACAGAGCAAAGCCGCCGCTACAGTCCACATTGTGCCAGCGCCCCAGCAGCTTCACGCCCTCCGGCTCCGCGCCTCCGCTGGCAAGGAATTGCTCCGCCGCTGTCCGCACCGATCCGGGTAAAAGACCCCACGTCATCATGAACTTCATCGATTTCGTCCTCCAGGTTGGATTTTCTCGGCTTCCCCGAGTCCGCCGATTATAGCGCCAAGCATCGTCTCTGGCATTAATTCGTTCGAAGCGCACCCGCAATTCCCGCCCCCGACCTCCATGCATCTAAAATCAAGATACGGCGCGGCCTTCACTGGTCGTCCCGCAACCATCCGCCGAGCAACGAGGAACAGGAATCCATGAGTGCAGCCCCAGCCATCGCCTCCCCCCGCACCCACGCAGACAAACTCAATCAGCTCGCCGAAGTCGCAGTCCGCGTCGGCCTCGGTCTCGCGGCAGGTCAGGAACTGCTCATGACCGCCTCGCTCGACGCCTTGCCGCTCGCTCGCCGTATCACCGAGCAGGCCTATCGCGCCGGTGCTTCGCTCGTCACCACTCTCTTTACCGACGACGAAGCCGCTCTTATGCGCTACCATTTCGCTCCCGATGAGAGCTTCGACCGCGCCGCCACCTGGCTCTATGACGGCATGGGCGCGGCCTTCAAAAGCGGAGCGGCCCGCCTCGCCATCGCCGGCGGAAACCCCTCCCTGCTCTCTAATGAAGATCCCGCCAAAGTCAGCCGCGCCAATCGCGCCGTGTCGCAGGCCTATCGTCCCGCGCTCGAACTCATCACCCGCCACGCCATCAACTGGACCATTGTCCCCAGCGCCACCCCTGCCTGGGCCGCCGCCGTATTTCCCAACGACGCGCCCGACGTCGCTCTCGCCAAACTCTGGGACGCCATCTTCCAGACCACGCGCATCAACACCACCGATCCCGTCGCCGCCTGGAAATCGCACGATGCCAATCTGCAATCCCGCGCCGCGCGCCTCAATGAAAAGCGTTACGCCGCCCTCCAGTATCGCGGCCCCGGAACCGACTTCCGTCTCGGCCTCGCAGACGATCATCTCTGGCTCGGCGGAGGCACCAACGCCGGCAACGGCCTCTATTGCATCCCCAACATGCCCACCGAAGAAGTCTTCACCACGCCCCACAAAGACCGCGCCGACGGCACTGTCACCGCCACCAAGCCGCTCTCCCATCAGGGAACCATGATTGAAGGCATCCAGGTCCGCTTTGAAAAAGGCCGCATTGTTGAGGCGCACGCAACCCGCGGAGAAGAAGTGCTTCAGAAACTCATCGACACCGACGATGGCGCGCGCCGTCTCGGAGAAGTCGCTCTCGTTCCCCACTCATCGCCCATCGCCGCCAGCGGCATGTTGTTCTTCAACACGCTCTTCGACGAGAACGCCGCCTCCCACATCGCTCTCGGCCAGGCCTACTCCTCCTGCGTCCGCGATGGAGACAAACTCACCCCCGAGCAACTCACCGCCAAGGGTGCCAACGGCAGCCTCATCCACGTCGACTGGATGATCGGCTCCGCCAGCCTTGACATCGACGGCATCACCGCGACCGGCCTCGTCGAGCCCCTCATGCGCCAGGGCGAATGGGCCTGATCCTACTGTCGTAAAGAGAGGATTTCGGAGGGAGCAAGGGGGAGGCAACCCCCTGATGAATGGCGAATTTGAAGGGCCTTCAGGCCCGGGCCTTTACCCAGAGCCCCACCCCTGCGCCTTGTTTTTGGCGCAAGGATGGAACCGCGGTACGAATCTCCTACTTGAAAACCCCATCTCCCTTTTCCAACTCATCGCGATGACCGCTGTCATCCGTCATGGACCCAAACGCCGGCCCCGCAAGCGGTTGGGCTTTCACGGCTGCCATAAGCCCCGCAGAAACCTTGTCCAGCCCCTCCGCCGTTGGCGTCACATACACAAGCACAAACGTGCCTGGCGCAGATGTATGAATGGCCTGCTCGTCCACTTCGTATTCCACAATCGCGCCGTCGGCCAGCATCTTCTCCATCAGGGGCACAATCAGGTTCTTGCTCAACGTGGCCACCGCGTCGTCCGGCGCATCCGCCTTCACCTTGTAGACCGAAACATGCACATAGCCGCCCTTGTAGGCTCCAGATTTCCAGTTGTAGTAGCGGCTAAGGTAAATGCTGTCCCAGTGCTTCGTCGCGGTGTCCAGCACTGAAGGTGCAGCGTTGCCGGACGCCATTTGTTGGTCCAGCACCTTCATCAGCCCGGCCATCGACATCGACGACCACCACGTGTCATGCGTCTCAGTGTCGGGCTGGTGCACCCGATTCTCATCGTTGCCATAGCCCACAAGCGTTCCATCCGCCAGCGCCTTGTCCATAATCGCCTGGTGCGCCGCGTTAAATGCTTCCATCTCCGCCCAATGCGCCCGCGGTATCTGCCAATTGGCAACATACGAGTACATCGGCGGTTTCTCTTTCACTTCGGTCGTTTGCGCGCCCGATGGCGTCGCGCATGTAGCCAACATCAACAACCCGCACAACCCCGTGAAGACACACCACAGTCTCTTGTTCATCTTTCGATCTCCTGTCGTGATTTAGTCAGCCGTGCTCAGGGAAGTAGCTAACCAAGCGCAGTGTACAGCAGAAATAAGGTTGTGAAATTAAAGTATTTTCAGCCTCTCTCCGATCCCATCCGCGACGTCCACCGCGACGGAAGTCGCGGCAGATCCACACAGCCCTCTCCGCTACACCGCGAAAGCCTGACAGTATCGTCGACTCGGCGAAGCCGCATACTTCCGACATGCACACATTTCAGGACTAATCGGTTCGTCGATGAGCGACTCGGCGATGAAGCACTGATTGAGAACGGAGCAGGCACAACTTATCCGGCGCGAACTGTCAGAGCAGATTTATGGAACCGTGCAAAATCTCAATGGTCGCGTGCGGATCCGTCGACTGCATCCCACATTTCCGGAAACTTCCATTCCGGGATGCCACGCTCGTTGTCGATGAGGTTGTCATCGAGCTCAATCCCAAGCCCTGGCCCGTCCAGATTGCCCTTCAGGACGATGTTGCCCTCGGTCATCACGAATGGCTTTTTAATGTAGCTCTTCCCCATGGGGCTGCGCTGCACATTGGGCGGCCCTCCGCTCACCGCCTGCAGCGAGGGTACTTCATGCGCGAGGAAGTTCGGGATCGATGCCGCCACGTGCATCGAGGCGGCGAAACCCACTACACCTTCCTTCGAATGCGGCAGCATATCGGCGTAGAAGGCCTCCGCCAGCGCGGCCACCGCCTTCAGCTCGGTGATGCCGCCCACGTGTGTGACGTCTGGCTGCAGCAGTTGCGCCGCGCCCAGCGTCAGCAGGTCGCGGAACTGCCACTTGGTAACCATGCGCTCGCCCGTGGCGAAGGGAAATGTCGTTTTCTTGGCCATTTCCGCCATCAAAGGCAGGTTCTGGAACTGGATTGGCTCCTCATAGAACCAGGGGCGGAAGGGCTCGAGCGCCTTGATGATCTCCATCGCGGCCGGCGGCTCATGCTCGCCGTGCATCTCGATGCCTAGATCGAAGTCGGGACCGACGAGTTCTCGGATCGCCTTTACTTTTTCCACGAACCCGTCGATGTAGTAGGGGCTCTCGGATGAGCGAGACAGCCGGCCTCGTGTGGACGAGACGCTGGTCTTCATCGATCGGTAGCCTTCAGCGAGCACGTGGGTTCGGGTTTCTTCAACGCTCTCGGCCTGGCCGTAGCACCGGATGCGGTCGCGCGTCGGGCCGCCCAGAAGGTCATAGATCGGGACCCCCAGAGCCTTGCCTTTTATATCCCACATCGCGATGTCGACCGCGCCGAGCGCAGACGTGAGGACGATGTCGCCGCGATAGAACGCGTGCCGGTAGATCGCCTGCCAGTGGTGTGCCGGCCGGCGTGCGTCCTTGCCGATCAGGTAGGGCTCGATCTCCAGGATCGCGGCGACCACGGTGGGGATGCGGCCCTCTACCGTGCCCTCACCGATGCCGATGATACCCGCATCTGTGTGCATCTTGACGAAGATAGTGCGCAACGAGTTGACCGGGATAATCTCCAGTTTCGTTATCTTGATCTCGTCGCGCGGGTCGGCCAAAGCGCAGGCGTGGTTCACCGGCTGCGCGACAAGGTTACGCTCACTCGCGAGCAAGCCGCCCATCCCCATGGCGGCGGTTTTCATCCAGGTGCGGCGTGAGTGAGGCATTGACGATTCCCCCGGCGTGATTTCTAGGAAACGCTATCACCCACGCAGTGACACTGTCATCCTGCAGCCTGCTGGTCCGTCATGAGGGCTGGGAACTCTCGGTGGCGTTTACAAATGCCGTCAACACGGAAACTGCCACTGAGATTCCAAAGCACAAGCCGAGCGCAAGGTTGCGCAGCACTCTTGAGCAAGTGTATATGTATCTCTTCGAGTGGCCCTTGCCAATGGAGGGAGGAAGACTCAAAGCAGCGCACGGCGCAAAGATTCCGTTTGTGTTCAACAATCTCGATGAGGGTCACAACTGGGGAGCCAGCAAGAGCGATGGTGCGCATCGACTTGCCGATCAGGTGAGCGGAGCGTGGGCTGCTTTCGCTCGCACTGGCAATCCCAACCTCGCTGGCCTGCCCCATTGGCCAGCCTACGATCCAAGCACCCGTGCCACGATGATCTTCAACGGCGAGTGCCGTGTGGAGAACGGTCCTTCTAAAGCAGAACGCGTGGCCCTGAGCAGCCTCCGGGGATCGTAGCGGTGGCACGTTTGGCGGTTCAAACTGTCAACTGGCTCCTCCCGGACAAAGTGCTCGTTAACCGAAGGCTGAGCGCAACCCGAAGGATTACTCCCCGTAAACGCCGTTCTCACCAGTCACAATTCCTTGTATCCTCCACCTCACTGCCCCCCCAACACCCAAAAGCTAAAAAGCGAGCCTTTCGCCCAATTGCCGAAAATTACCTTCCCTCGGTGCACAATAAGAACAGCAGCCAGAACCGGAGCCCCCATGCAAATCCATAGCGCCGCCGACCCCTCCAAAGCCCCCAAAAGACCCACCTTCCCGCGCTTTTTTGCGAATTTTAACGCATTTTCGAGCGCAATTTTGCACCAAAAGAGGTGCATTTCCAGCACCGTAAATTTACCAGGTAACTCAAACAAAAACACTTACAAAAATCCATTCCCAGAAGGCAGCCCGTACCCCCCTCCCCCCCTTTCCCTGTGAAACTGTGAGCCTCCGCCGCTCTGTACGCATAAAGCAATAAAAATAAACAGGTTATAGCAAGCACTGCACGCAGGCGCCGCAACACCATGTCAGCTCATCAGATGAGTCCCAAAAGGACGACGAGACAGAGGTTCGCGCCCCCAAGACCGGAAATCACTCCAATGCAAGTCACGGTTCCCGCACGAAGGCAGAACCCGGTTCCACTTTTGCGTAACGCTCTCGAACTCGCATTGCGCCATCTCTTCTTCCGCCGTCGCTCCTTCCTCGTGCAGTTGGTATGGAGTTGGCACCTTAGGAATCGAATCCATAACCTGAGGAGACTTTGCCGCATCGATCTTCGCCGCGCCCAAACTGGAGCAGAAGAATGCAAGACATGAAAGATCAGAAGTCACGCGCGGCCGCCTTCAGAAAATTCCCGCGTTCGATGAATCTCGGTACCATGATGTGTTCTCTTCAACTTATAATGGGATTGTGCTCAACCGGCGTTCTCTATGTCAGAGTCGCCCGGCCTGATGCGCGGGAGTAGTTCAGTGGCAGAACGTCAGCTTCCCAAGCTGAATGTCGCCGGTTCGATCCCGGTCTCCCGCTCCATTCCATCTCTTTTGTCCAACTCAATTCCGAAGCATCCCATTTGCAAACTGGTGCATTTCGTATCCCGTCGTGCCAAGGCCGATTGCCGCTATACCTCCGCTCTCACATCCCAGCAAGCTTTCGTGCCCGCTTGAAAATGGCAAGAAACATTGGGTGGGTTAGTTTGCGGGTGTTGGTGTTTTGAAGGGAGGGGTGGTAGCTGGCGATGACGATGAGGCCGCTGGGGAGTGTGTACTCGGCGGCGTGCGCGAAAATTGGCCGGGAAGGGGTGGGCAGGGCGCCGGTGCAGTGCGCGTATGCCAGGAGGCCGTCGAAGGCGATGCGGCCCAGGCATACGACTACGCAAAGGTTCCTGAGCAGGGCCATCTCCTGGTCGAGCCAGGGAGCGCAGTTGCGCTGCTCCTCCGGCGTCGGTTTGTTGGCGGGTGGGGCGCAGCGGACGACCGCGCTGATCCACAGGCCGGTGAGCTTCATGCCGTCGTCGCGGGAGGTAGCCCTGGGCTGCGATGCGAAGCCGGCCTCGTGGAGTACCGGAAACAGAAAATCACCCGACCCATCCCCCGTAAATGGCCGCCCCGTGCGGTTAGATCCATGCGCACCGGGAGCCAAACCCAGAGCCAGCACGCGTGCCTGCTCGTCCCCGAAGGAAGGAACGGGCTTGCCCCAGTAGTCCCAATCGGCATAGGCGCGACGGCGGACGCGGGCCACCTCCGCGCAATGCTCGCGCAAGCGAGGGCAGAGTTGGCAGGATACGATGCGTGCGTTCAGGGCTGTGAGTGAGGGAGAGGCGCTGGCCATGGGGAAATTCTACGGCGTGCGCCCCTGGCTTTCTGAATAGGGTTGAAGCACGTAGGCTTGTGCCATACTGGGTTTGTCTTTGCAATTCCAGCGAGGACTGGAGCAGGTTCGCATGTTGGGTAAAGCGCATCCAGAGTTTTTGCGCCGGGCGATCCGCCTCGCCACGGAGAACGTGTTGACGGGACGCGGCGGACCGTTTGCGGCCGTGATTGTGCAGGACGGCACGATCGTGGGCGAGGGCGTGAACACTGTGACGGCATCGCTTGATCCGACGGCGCACGGCGAAGTGAACGCGATCCGTGCGGCGGCCAAGGCGCTGGGCACATTTGTTCTGGACGGATGCGAACTCTACACCAGTTGCGAGCCGTGCCCGATGTGCCTGGCGGCTACTTACTGGGCGCATATCGATGCGATCTATTACGGCGCCAGCGCGGCCGACGCAGCGCGCGCCGGTTTCGACGACGCGTTCCTTTACGAAGAGCTGCGCAAGGATCATGCCGCGCGCTCGCTGCCCTCCGTCCAACTGATTGGGGACGAGGCCTGGTCGAGCTTTCAGGCGTGGATCGACTCGGCGAACAAGATCGAATATTGAAAAGGCAGCTTGCAGCATCCGACTTGCTGCGCGAGATTCTCCCCGCCGCCTTCCCCACACTTTCCTTCTGCCCACAAATCCAGTTCGCGGCGGGTTATATTTTGGCCCTCAGCCAGTTACTTCTCTCGCATCGGTGGCGCTTCCATGCCGATGTCGGGATGAGGCGGGCAGCCTGGATTCATGGTTTGCAAAAAGCGCGCTTACCCCGGCTCAAGGGGTCAATTTTGGCAGGAAAATGGCAAGAATTTCGTCGAAAAACGTCATTTTTCGCGGGGTAGTTTACTAGTTAGTAATATTTATGCGTCTGTATCTTATAGATAATGTGGAAGTTATTTTTTTACTGCACCATAATCAGTGCACTTTACAAGGAGGGGGGGTGGGGGGTACCCGGGAAGGAACGGACCGGAAAAACGCCTGTGAGTGCTCCGAGGGCTGGAGTGGGCTCATCCCTTGATTGTGCGCCCATGTGGGTTAATTCTCTGCAAGACGACCAAAGAAGAATCCTGGATCAGGAATGAGATGGTCAAGAAGGAATGCCTTTCGGTGTTCCTCGTAGCTCGCCCGGTCAGAATATAATCCGCGTCTCGGAGATCAGATTGTGGTTGTAGGTATGAAAGCCTGAAGTGGCAATCTGCATGCCGCAGTCGAAGATGAAGAAGGGATGTGTGGGCTTCCATTCCTTTGGCCGGACGATGTAAAAGACCGCCGGGGTGATGAAGTTTTGCATCGTGCCGTCGTGGCTCCCGGCAAAGTAGAAGGTCGCGTTGTTTTCAAGTTCGAGCCAGACGTGCGGAGAAACGTGGTCATGCACGAGCGAGTTCCACGCGATGGATCTGCCCTGGGTTGCGATTTTTCCGGTGGGCATGGAGCCTCCCAGAGAGGACTGCACATTGAAGCGGCGGAGAAAGCCGATGCCGCCGGCCAGGGTGGGGTTCCAGGCGTCGGTGGGTGCGCCGTTCCTGGAAGAGCCGGTGGCGAAGCTATGACCAAGGGAGGCCGTAAGGATGTAGTTTCCGTGGTCGGCATTGGCTGAAACGATGCGGAACTTCATGGATAGGTTTGCGTCGCCAAATCCATCGGTGTCGGTGCCGTTGTGCTGGATGTAGAAAGGCGGCGCGAAGTCGAGTTCGATGCGATTCCAGCCAACAACGCCGAATCCGTGGCTGTTGAGGTAGTTCACTGTTTCGGTGCGGGCGGCGGTGTATTGGTGGGAGACGGAGACGCGGGCGTATTGAGTCAGGCGTGGGTCGGCCTCGACGAGGGGCGTGGGCCAAGTGGGCTGGAGGGCGGCCATGGCGGTGTTGTGCGCAAGGAATCGGTCTTTGAGTGATTGCTGCACGGGTGTTTGCTGCGCGGCCATGCGTACGGACAGCGCAGGCGCCAGGAGCAGGGCGGCTAGAGCCAGAGCCGTAGTAGCTCGATCGAATGAGTTGGCGAGAACCATAGGTGAGGTCAGTGTACAATCCAGTGAGCGTAAAAGCGGCCTCATACCAGTTTCTCGAATTCAGACCGGTACAAAACGCGCTGAGCACTCCACATCGCGTTGTAGAATCCGATGCATTTTGCGAATGCTATGAGCATTGCTGTTCAGAGTGAGAGGCACAAGTGCGAGCCATAAGAGCTTATTTACCGGCGCTTTTCTGCGCGTCGACGGTAGTGTTGGGCTACGTGATTGCGCGGCCCTATGCAGAAATAGGCATCGACGATGACTGGTCGTATGTAAAGACGGCCCAGGTGCTCGCGCAGACGGGCAAAATCTCTTACAACGGCTGGGGCAGCCCGATGCTTGGCTGGCAGCTCTATTTCGCGGATTTGTTTGTTAAGAGCTTCGGCTTCTCGTTCACAGCGGTTCGACTGAGCATACTTTTCGTTGCGATAGCCACGGCAATCCTGTTGCAACGGACGTTTGTGCGAACCGGCATCAACGAATGGAATGCCACGGTGGCGACGATGGCATTTGTTCTTTCGCCGCTCTTCTTTCCTGTGGCCGTGCTGTATATGACGGATGTGCCGGGCATCTTTTGCATTTTGCTTTGTTTGTACATGTGTTTGCGCACGATTCAGGCTGAAAGCGAACGCGCAGCCATGTTTTGGATCTTCCTTGCGGCACTGACGAACGCGATTGGAGGAACAGCGCGTCAGACGGCGTGGCTTGGCGTGCTGGTCATGGTTCCCTCAACTTTGTGGCTGTTGCGGCGGAACCGGCGTGTACTCGTGACAGGATGCTTATCGTGGTTTGCCGCCGTGGGTTTTGTCATTGCGACATCGCTATGGTTTGTCCGGCAACCTTTCTCTAATTCTCTTCCGCTGCTGCCCAGCATTATTAGCTGGAGATCTCTCCGGAGTCTGTGTTTTTCCGGACTGCTGGGTATTGCGTTTCTGTCAATGCTGCTTGTGCCCGTTCTGCTGATGTTCGGCCGCCCTTTGTTGCGCGCCTGGAATCGTCGGACGGCCGCCGTCTTCGTGGCCGGTTTTGCCGGTATTGTTTTGCTGATAATTGTGCTGTTCATGACAAGTAAATCAGGTCTATTCGTGGCTCCATTTGTCTTGGGCTACATGGTAGAGCTGGTTTTGGAAAATCTCAACGGCTCTGTCGATTATTTCGTTGCTCCCCAGCAGATTGCGACAGGTTGGCTGAGGTTGTGGCTTACCGGGGCGACAGCAATTGGCGCTCTGACTTTTCTTTCGTATGCTCTGGGCACCGCGGAGCGCCGTGACGTTCCATCCTTGAAAGATGCGCACATCTCCTGGCAAAAGTTAGCCGTTGTACTCGGCCCTTTTACCTTCGTCTATATCGCATGGTTGGGGGACATGATCATCGAAGGGAACTTCTTCGACCGATACTTCTTGCCGTTATTTCTGATTTCTCTGTTGGTTCTGACGCTGCACTACCAGCAAAATGCAGGGAACCTCCCCCTGACCTGCGTCTTATTGATCGCAATCTTCGGTGGTTTCAGTGTTGCCGGCACGCACGACGAATTTGCGATGTACCGCGGCTCCGTGGATGCGATTGATGTGCTTCACTCACGCGGAGTGCCGGATTCCAGTATTTGGGGGCCGGTTGAATTCAATGGATGGAATCAGATCGACAAGACCGGATACGTTAATGCTCCCTGGATCCTGATACCGAAAGGAGCCTACGCGCCGGCTCCAGCGCGTGATTTCTCTCCCGATTGTGATCTGGGTTTCCACAATTTTCTGAGCTTTGTCCCGGACATCAAGCCCGTCTATGCAGTTTCCTTGAATCCCAAGGCCTGTGATGGATTGGCTGGAATTCAGCCAGTGCAGTATACGAGCTGGCTCCCTCCCCGCACGCGGTCGATCTACGTTATAAAACTGCCTGCCTGGCTAAGTCGATAGAGAAGGCCCCGGACGTGTGCAGGAATACATCTTCGGGGGGAATAACCATCAAAATGCCGTTGGGAACATTTGGCGCATTTTCCTGCCGCCGTCAGGCCAAGTCGGATCGGCGGGCCACCGAGGCGGATAACGCGGGATTTCTTGCGCACATTTGATTTGAGTTTTATGTTTGGAGGTTGATACAAGCAGCAGGAGTGCGACCTGTGAAAATGCGTGAAGGGTGGCGCTATTCCAAGACATCAACAAGTCTCCCATTCCAAGCGCTTCATTTGATGCGAGGTTCCTCAGGGGTTGTGCCAGGAGCCGTTCGGGGCAATGAGTGCGTCTGCCTCTTTTGGGCCCCAGGTGTGGCGTTTGTAGGGGCGCACCGGATGGTGATTTTTGAGGACGGGTTGGACGACGGCCCAGGCGGCCTCAACGGCGTCTTCCCTGGTGAAGAGGGCACCATCCCCGATCATGGCGTCGGTCAGCAGCCGTTCGTAGGGCGCTTCCTCTCCGGGCTGCTCCTCGAGCAGAAAGAGCTCGCGCTGGGCGCCGACAAACTCCTTGCCGGGGAGCTTGACGCGGGCGGCGAGCGCGACGGCAGAGGTGGGCGAGAGGCGAAAGCGAATGTAGTTGGAGAGGCCATCCTGCGGAGCCGAGTCTTCGAAGAGCCTTTGCGGCGGGGCCTTGAGCTCGACGAGAACTTCGGTAGCGGTGGTGGGAAGATATTTGCCGGAGCGGAGGTACCAGGGCACGCCACTCCAGCGCCATGAGTCGATAGAGAGGCGCATGGCACAGAAGGTTTCGACATCGGATCGCTTTGCCACGTCGGCCTCGTCGCGATAGCCGGCGTACTGTCCTCGCACGAGGTCGTCGCGCTTGAGCGGGCGCATGGCTTGAAAGACTTTTGCCTTCTCAGTGTGTACGGCGCCGAAATGCCTGCCGGCGGGCGACTCCATGGCGAGCAGCGCTGCGATCTGAAAGAGGTGGTTCTGAATGACGTCGCGCAGGCAGCCGGCGGTCTCGTAAAACCCGCCGCGTTTGCCGATACCGAAGTCTTCCGCGAGGGTGATCTGGACGCTGGAGACGTAATTGCGATTCCAGATGGGCTCAAGAAACGAATTCGCAAAACGGAAGTAGAGGATGTTCATGATCGCTTCCTTGCCGAGGAAGTGATCGATGCGGAAGATTGAGTCTTCAGGAAAGACGGTGTGGGCGACGCGGTTGAGCTGGCGCGCGGAGGCCAGATCGCGGCCGAAAGGCTTTTCGACGATGACGCGTGCATTGTGAGACAGGCTGGCGGCGCCGAGATTTTTGATGACCGTTTCAAAGAGCGCGGGCGGAATGGCCAGATAGTGCGCGGGACGCCGAGAGCTGCCCAATGCTTTTTTGATGGCTTTGAACGTGGCGGGATCGTTGTAGTCGCCACTGACATACTGGAGGCGCGAGAGCAGATGGTCGAGGGCGCGCTTATTGACGACGCCTCCGGATCGCTTGATGCTGTCTGTGGCGCGCTTGCGGAGCCGCTCAATGCTCCACTTGGGAAAAGCTACGCCAATGACGGGAACATTGAGGTTGCCGTGCTTCGCCATTGCATAGAGGGCGGGAAAGATTTGCTTGTGGGCGAGATCGCCAGTGACGCCGAAGACCACGAGTGCGTCGGAGTGGGGTGGGGTCATTGGGAGCCTTTCGTCGCAGCGGGTTTTTCATGATGACCGCCGAACTGCATGCGAAGCGCGGAGAGAAGCTTGTCGGCAAAGTCGTCTTTGCCACGTGAACTGAAGCGCTCAAACAACGCGGCACTGAGCACAGGCGCGGGAACCGACTCATCGATTGCCGCGGCGATGGTCCAGCGGCCCTCCCCTGAGTCGGAGACACGGCCTGCAAAATTCTCCAGACCGGGGCTATCGAGGAGCGCGGCTGCAGCGAGGTCGAGCAGCCAGGAGGAGATGACGCTGCCGCGACGCCAGACTTCGCTGATGTCGGCGAGATTGAGATCGTAGGCGTACAGTTCGGGTCGGCGGAGAGGCGTGGTTTCCGCATCGGCCGTGCGCGCCTGCTTTCCGGCGTTGGCATGGCGAAGGATATTCAGTCCCTCGGCATAGGCGGCCATGATGCCGTATTCAATGCCGTTGTGGACCATTTTGACGAAGTGGCCTGCGCCGCTGGGTCCGCAATAGAGGTAGCCATTTTCTGCGGTGCCCGGCGCGTTTTCGCGGCCGGGGGTGCGCGGGGCCAAATCAACGCCCGGCGCCAAGGCGGCGAAGATGGGATCGGTTCGGCGGACGACGGCTTCGTCTCCGCCGATCATGAGGCAGTAGCCGCGCTCGGCACCCCAGACGCCGCCGCTGGTTCCGACGTCGACATAGTGGATGCCTAACTTGCTGAGGTCGGCAGAGCGGCGCAGATCGTCGTGGTAGTAGGAGTTGCCGCCGTCAATGACGACATCGTCTTTGGCGAGGAACGGGAGCAGCGCCTTGAGAGTGGCATCGACGGCCGCTGCGGGCACCATCATCCAGACTGTGCGGGGCTGATGGAGCTTGCTGGCGAGGTCTTGGAGCGAGGATGCCGCGACCGCGCCATCTTTGGCAAGAGCCTCGGCGGCTTCCGGCTGAAGGTCGTAAACGACGCAGTGATGGCCGGCGCTTACAAGGCGCTTGACCATGTTCGTACCCATGCGGCCCAATCCCACCATTGCAATTTCCATGCAGTACACCTCTCATAGATGAGATGCCAACTAGTTAGACGGCGACACTTGCGAGAACGGGGAATATTGGGGTGCCTGAGTTATCCGGCGCACTGTACTGCATTATGACTGATTGGGCTGGGGCGCGGTGCGGGGGGGAGCGTCTGTGGAGATCACTCCAGACTTTTGCGGGAATGGCTGAGCAGATGGCAACCACCTAATGCCGGGGCGGCAGGTGTGTGCTTTGCGATGTAAATCATAACTAGTGGGAGATCAGGCCTTGCACGGGCGAGGAGCAGCGGGAGGGCAGGGCGCTAGTCGGAGACCATGAGTTCGCCGGGGAGGATGGGGCGGGTGCGGGGAAGCAAACCGCGCCAGGTCGCGAGGCCCATCAGAACGAGGGTTGCGACGTAGGCGATCAGCTTGATCTGGCTGCCTTCTTGCGTGGAGGCTATGTTGGCGGGCAGGGCCTTCCAGAGGATGAGCAGGACGGTTTGAGCGATGGTGACAGACCAGACGGAGCCGTAGAAGTAGCGGCGCTCGATGCCTTCGCGCTTGGTGGAGGGGCCGACGCGGGGCAACTGGCCGAGGAGGCCCAGGAAAAGAATGGAGGCGCAGAGGGGCGAGTAGGCGTATGTGTAGAGCTGCTTCATGCGCCAGACGCCGGTGACGGAGGCGATGGTGAGGCCGGCCAGGTTGAGGAGTGCGAAGTTGAGCACGGCGTTCCAGGCAAACGTGTAGCAGACCTTGCGGTAGAGGGGGTTTGGCTTGTCCTCGTCGAAGCGGAGGATGTAGGGGCGGGTTTCAACGCCGGGCAATTGCTCGTAGTAGCCGGCGATGGCGGTGCCGATGAGCACGGCCGCGAGCCATGTGGCGTTTCCCCATGAAAAACCGTGGGCAAAGAGGCTGAAAGTGAGGGGGCCGGGCGCTAGGAAAAAGACCCAAATCCAGATGGGAAGATGCGCCATTCGATAGCGAGTGGTGTTGCGCTCTCGAATCTTGCGCTCCCCGGCAAGCTCAATCTTTCCGCTGTAGTGCATGGGCGTGAGTTTCTCAAAGAGGGCGGGCGGGAGTCAACCCTTGCGGCGGCGGGCAGGATGGCAGACGTCAACTCTATAATTGAAAGGGAGCCGGATGGGATTTACTGGAGTTTTCGGCTGCCACAAGTTCGATATTTCGAGGAATCCATGGCCGCACTGCTTGAAGCAATTACCGTGAAGCGCAAGATGTACTTTGAGTTTGAGAACACGCCGTATTACTGCATGGACGCAGAGGTTTCCACGCCTACGGCTCGCGGGGGACAGACGCTGGTACGGCTGAAGATGCGCAACCTGCTGACGCGGGCGGTGTTCGACAAGACATTCAAGGCCGGGGACCGATTCAAGGAGCCGGACCTGGAGACGGTGGAGGCCTCTTACCTGTACAGCGATGGGGATGGATCGCACTTTCTGGACCAGGAGAGCTTTGAAACGCTGACGCTTTCGCAGGCGATGATGGGTGACGCGCTGGAGTTTCTGGTGGAGGGCGTGATTATTCAACTGCACAAGTTCAACGGGAATCCGATTGGGCTGCTGTTGCCGGACAAGGTGGAGCTGACGGTGAGCTATACGGAGCCGGGGGCGCGGGGCGACACGAGCGGCAATGTGACCAAGCTGGCACGGCTTGAAACGGGCCTGGAGATCAAGGCTCCGCTGTACATCGAGGAGGGGGAAAAGGTGAAGGTGTACACGGAAACGAAGGAGTTTGCGGGACGGGCTTAGAGACGAGGCACGCATCGGATTGGCCTTTGATACAAGCGCTTCAAGATGTGAGATGACGAATTCTTCATTCTTTTTGGATCTGGTTGCGTTTCACTGTTTTCATAGTCTGAGTTGCATGAAAGTTGATTCCCCTATCCCTATGGCAAATATTATTTCGAAGTTCATTTTCGGTTCACGGAAACGTGGCCTTAGCTGGCTGCCGCAATGCGCGCTGTATTCGATGTTTACCGTTTGCGTTCTGATTTTTGCTGCTGAGCTGACGACACCGAGTTACGCACAGTCCGCGAGTGCAGGCGATAGCGCGCGCGGTGCGGCTGAGGCGCCGAGCGCACAGAAGTATACGCTTGCTGGGTCGAGTGCGCAGAGCGCGACGAGCGAGGAGCAAGTGCCTCAAACAAAGCGGATTCTCGGCGTGCTTCCGAACTTTCGCGCCATTAGCGCAGGGCAGAAGCTGCCCCCGCAATCGGTGAAAGAGAAGTTTGTGACCGCAACCGAAGACTCGTTCGACTATTCTTCGGTGTTCATTCCGGCCGTGCTCGCCGGTTACTCGATGGGAACGAACGCAACTCCGGAGTTCGGTCAAGGAGCAGTAGGATACGGGCGTTACTTCTGGCATGCCGCTGCCGATCAGACGAGCGAAAACTATATGGTGGAATTCGTGGTGCCGGTGATTGCGCATCAGGATACTCGGTACTACACATTGGGTAGCGGCGGATTTCTGAAGCGAACCGGGTATGCCTTGAGCCGCGCCGTCGTCACTCGATCCGATTCCGGAGCTGAAGTCTTCAACGTGAGCGAGGTGATTGGCGCCGGGGCGGCTGCGGGGTTTTCAAGTCTCTACTATCCGTCGCGTGAACGCAGCTTTGCCAATACTGGTACGGAATGGGGACTCGATATTGGCATCGATGCGGCGGCGTTCGTCGCTAAAGAGTTCTGGCCGGATATCAATCGCCGCCTGTTCCACGGCAGCAAAGCTGCCGGCAACTCAGCGCAATAGGCCGATAAGACGGCGGGGATTGCCGAGCTTACCGTGGACCCCGGATCAGCCCATGAATCCCAGATAGGGGTTCGCTCCGAAGTTGCCGAAGTTCGGAAAGATTTGCCGGATCTGGCCGTCGGAGAGTCCGAACCATTGCGCGAGAGTTCCTGCGTATTGGTCGACCGCAATGGTGGGAATGAGGCGGCCAGCGCCGACATCGTTGGCCTGATTGGCGCCGACGACCGGATATTGACCATACATATCCTGCCCTTGAACAGCGCCACCGACGACGAAATGGTGGCTTCCCCATCCGTGGTCTGTGCCGTCGCTGTTGGATGTGAGGGTGCGACCAAAATCGGAAGCGGTAAAGGTAGTCACCTGACTGCCCATGCCGGCTGACACCATCAATCCGTCGAAATATTCGAGGCCCTGGCCAAGCTGAGTGAGAAGCTTCGCGATGGTGACGGCCTGGTTGTCGTGGGTGTCAAAACTGCCGAGCTGGACATAAAAGATTTGGCGCGTGACGCCGAGACCGCTGCTGCCAGCGATGATTCTGGCAACGGTTTGCAGCGAAGTGGCGAACTGGTTGTCGGTAAGCTTGTTGGTCATTGGATCGAGATATTGGGGAGGATCTGGAATTCCTCCTACGCCGGCGGGGAGCATGGCGCTGGCCAGTTGCGCTTGCGCTTGGGTGGAACGATTGACGACGACTTCATACTCCTTGGCGAAGAGGTTGCTTTCGTCGGCGGTAAGGATGGAAGCGAGCGGATTGGCTGAGGCGGGCAGGCCGAAGGGGGGCTGAGCCAATCCGTAGATGGGGATGGGACCGGCGGCGGTGACGTTTAACTGAAACGATGATTGCCCGGAGAGAAACAGAGCGATGCCAGCGGTAGAGATGCAGGTGAAGGTGGAGTTCGAGTTCATGTTCATGCCCTCGATGACGTCGGCGACCGCGCCACCCCAGCCGACATGCTCGGCGCTGCCGCCGTTGGAGGCAATGGCCTGCCACGCGGCGGTTTGATCGAAGTGAGAGAACAGGGATGCGGGCAGCGGAACGGAGTTGGCAGTGACCTGCGCTTTGGTTGCGGGAGCGATGAGCGTGCCGGTGTTGGCGACGATGGCGGCGCGACCGGCGTTGAAGAGGTTCTGGATTCCGCCGAGTGCGGGATTGAGAGCGAAGGTGCGGCCACTCTGCGGAGTTCTGAGGACGATGGGAAGAAGATCTCCGAGCGGATAGGCCAGGCCGGGCGCTCCAGAGCGAGCCTGGGTGAATGCGTTGAAGGAATCGGGGTCTGTGGCGATGACTGCGCCGTGTCCATCGTTGCCGCCCTGCAGGAAGACGCATACGAGGGCCTTGTAGCCGGAAGCGCTGGTTCCCTGGGCCATGGCGGCCAGCGAGTTGAGCTCCAGCAGAAACGGGCTGACGGAAAGACCGGCCATGGAAGCCATGGATGCGGTTCGGAGAAATTGCCGCCGGGACCTCTCGAATTTGTTGGTCAATTTGATCATTGTGAGCGGGCTCCCTAGTATTGCGCGATGTAGGCCGGCGAGGCCATTGTGAGGTAGATCGCGGTCTTGACGCGGTTGGCGAGCGCGGCGTTGATGGCATTCTGATCGCCGGATGGAATTGGAATTGCGCTGATGGCCCCAAGGATCTGGCCATACAAGGTGCTGTTCATTTCGCCGGCCATCAAGAGCAGGTTGATGCGGTCGAGCAGAGCGGTGGGATTGGAGGCGAGGCCCATCTCGGTCTCATAGCTGGCGAAGATGTCGAAGCCCGAAGTGGCGTTGCTGCCGATGGAGTCCTGCATGAAGTTGAGATAGCCGACGACGGTGGAGACATTGGTCATTTGCATTTCTGGCGCGACGAGGCCGGCTGCTTCAATGGTGGTGCCGGGTGGAACATAGCCGGGAGCAAACCAGTTGAAGACGGTGGGCGAACGGAGCGACATCTGGCCGAGGCCCCAGATTGGATCTTCGGTGCTGCCGATGCCGTAAGAACCGGTGCGCGACTGGGCAGAGAATGCGCGCGCCCACTCGGTGTAGCGGAGCAGGGCTTCGCGCACCTTTCCGTATTGTGGATTGCTGAAGTCAGTGGCGGAGTTGCGCGCTTCGGGGTCGAGCAGGATTTCGGTGATGACTGCTTTCAGGTCTCCACGCACGCCAAGTCCGTTGTCCTTGAAGACGGCGGAACAGTTGCTGATGTACGAGGGGCTTGGATTGCTTGTGACCAGATGCTGGATCATCTGCTTGCAGAAAAAGGCGGGCAGGTTGGGATGATTGAAGAGAGTGTCGAGCGCGATTTTGAGATCGCCATCGGGGTCCGGGCTGCCGGAAGCGGGGATGGTGACGCCAAGAAATTGTTTTTGCACCGTGGAATGGTGGCTGGGAAAACTCTGCATGGGCAGAAGTTCTTCGCCGTATCCGGGGCCGACGTAGAGGCAGCAGTTGGACCAGGCTGTGTCTGTGCTGTTGCCGGGAATGTTCCAACTGAAGCCTGTGAAGACGGCGGCGAGCGCTGTGACGTCGACGTTGGAGTAGGTTGGGATCGGCTGTCCGGAGCCGCTCAACTGCTGCGAGCCATCGTCGTTCAATTGGTAAAGACCGATGGTGAAGAGCTGCATGACTTCGCGGGCGTAGTTTTCGTCGGGGTCGGTGGTGGCATTGCCCTTGTCGTTGCCGAGCATGGAGAGCATCTGGCCCATCATCGGATTGAGGGTTACGTCCTGAAGAAGGGTTCTGAAGTTTCCAAATGCATCTGCGCCGAGCACGTCGTAGTAGTTTGCCTCGCCGCGCGGCATGCTTTGCACGTTGAAGTCCGCTGCGCTGGAGATGACGAACATCTCGGTGAGTGCGTAGACGACGCGCTGGCGGAGTTGGTCGTTGCCGGCAATGGTTTGCTGCCAGAAAGAGTCTTGAACAAGGCCTTCGTCGGAGCTGTTCTGAACAAACAGGGCGGCGTTGCATTTGACATCGCCGGCGGCACAGGGCGGATTGTTGAGGATGACGGCGGTCTCGACGTCGGGCTCGTGCGGCGTGGGGGGCAGGGCGAACTGCTCATTGAGCCAGGCTTGATAGCCGATCATTGATAGGTCATGGATGCTGGCATCTGTAGCGCCAAAGGTTGCCTGCTCGAGAAAGCGTGCGGCATCTGCGGGCGTAACGATGGGTATGGGCGGACTTCCGTTTACCAGGGCGATCAGGTCCGCCGAAGTTACCGGGCCGGGGCTGGGATTCAAAACCTGGAGGTCAAGATTGCCTGGCTCGGTGGGGCTGACGGTTGCGGTCAACTGAGTTCCGCTGTTGAAAGTGGTGGGGACGGGCGTGCCGTTCATGAGGACCTGCGCGCCATTGATGAAACTCTGGCCGGTAAGGACGACGGTGGCGGACGGCGGGCCGACATTGAAGGTCATGGGCGACGCGGTGTTGAGGATCGGGATCGGATTGAGCACCGAGATGTTTTGCGTGATTGAGACGGCGGGATTGTCGACGCTGGTGATGGTGAGCTGGACAACGTTGCTGGGAGTTGGAACGACGGGTGGTGCTGTATAGGTAATGGAGCCGTTTGCATTTGCAACTGCTGTGCCTATCTGCGCATTGCCGTTGGCGACGCCGTTGACCTGGAGCGTGACGGCGGGATTGCTGGTGCCATTGACGGTGAGTCCAAAGTTGAGCGGATTGCTCACGCGCACGTTGGAGCCATTTCCGGCCTGCAGGGTGAGTACGACCTGGCCCGGGCCGACGACAACAGGGACCGTGGCGGAGTTTGCCGCGCCGGGATTTGGATTGCTGACCAGCAGCGGAAAGGTGCCTGGATTGGGCGCGGGGATGTTGGCGACGAGTTGGGTGCTTGAAACCAGGGTGGTGGACACGGCGGCGCCGTTCCACACGATCTGCGCTCCGAAGACGAACTGCGATCCAACGACGGCGATCTGTGCGGTGCCTTCAGGGAAGGTGGAGGGCGCGACGGCATTGATGATGGGGATGGGGTTGAGAACGCTCAAGACCGCCGAGCCTTGCGGGAAGGTTGGATGATCGACTGAGGTCTCGGTGACGGTGACTGTGTTGGGAACGGGGACGATGGCTGGAGCGGTGTAGATTCCGGTGCTATCGACGGTGCCGAGCAAGGCATTGCCGCCCTGGATGCCATTGACATAAAACGTCATGGGCGAGCCGAGCTTGAGGCCGTTGCTGGTGAGCTGGATCTGCTGATTGACTCGGACCGTGGTGCTGGGGGCCGAGAGCGCGGTGAAACGGGCGCCATCGGCGGAATTAATGTTGGCTCCGCCGCAGCCGGTGACCAGTGATGCGGCTGAGGCCAACAAGGCTGCAGTCAGGGCCGCATGCAGGGCCGCATGCCATGCGCAAGGATGACCGGATGATGCTCGCACGAGAGCTCCTCGTCGGGGAATGTCAAGGACAAACGCGTTGCAAATACAGCAGTAGCGGGACGGGGATGGTTACCAAATGGATACTTTGGTGTACAGTAGCAAGGTTACTAAAAAAGGTCAAATGAATTTTTTGGCGCACGAAATAACCGTATAAGTGTTGTATTTAAATAAGTTAATGCATTAATGAACGCGGCAGTTTGGGGTGGTTACTCGACGGTGACGGATTTTGCGAGGTTTCTGGGCTGGTCTACGTCGCAGCCGCGGCGGACGGCGATGTAGTAGGCCAGCAACTGGAGCGGGACGACTTCAATGAGCGGGGAGAGCAACTCGATGGCGGGGGGGATGTGGATGACATGTTCGACGAGGTCGCCGATGGTGGTGTCGCCTTCGGTGGCTACGGCGATTACGCGGCCGCTGCGAGCGGTGACTTCCTGGATGTTGGAGAGGGTCTTCTCGTAGCGGAGTTTTGAGGCGGGGTCGGACTCGTCGCGCGTGGCCAGGACGACCACGGGCAGGGTTTCGTCGATGAGGGCGTTGGGGCCGTGCTTCATCTCGCCGGCCGGGTAGCCCTCGGCGTGGATGTAGGAGATTTCCTTGAGCTTGAGTGCGCCCTCGAGAGCGATGGGGAAATGGATTCCGCGGCCGAGGTAGAGGAAGTCGCGGGCGGTGGAGAAGCTGGCGGCGAGCTGCTCGCACTGGGCGGAGCTGGAGCGAAGGACTTCTTCGATCTTGGCGGGGATGCGGCTGAGTTCCTCGATGAGGGCGACAGACTGCTCGGTGTCGATGCGTCCACGGAGCCTGCCGAGCTTGAGGGCGAGCAGAAAGAGCGCTGTGAGCTGGGCGGTGAAGGCCTTGGTGGAGGCGACGCCGATTTCCGGGCCGGCATGGGTGTAGATGGCACCGTGGGCTTCGCGTGCGACCATGGCGTCGACGACGTTGCAGATGGCGACGGTTTTGGAGCCGAGGGCAATCATCTCGCGCTGTGCGGCGAGGGTGTCGGCGGTTTCGCCGGACTGGGTGATGAGCAGGCCGAGGGCGTTGCGATCGGGGATGGGATTTCGATAGCGGTACTCGCTTGCGTAGTCGACATCAACGGGGAGGCGGGCGAGGCGCTCGATCATGTATTTGCCGGCCTGGGCGGCATGCCAACTGGTGCCGCAGGCGGCGATGTTGATGGAGGAAGCAGCGGCGAGTTCCTCGTCGGAGATCTTCATTTCGCCGAGGTAGACCTTGCCGGAGTCGAGCGAAACGCGGCCGAGGGTGGTGTCTGTAATGGCGCGGGGCTGCTCCCAGATCTCCTTGAGCATGAAGTGCTTGTAGCCGCCCTTTTCCGCCTGGATGGGGTCCCAGAGAATGCGGGTGATTTCGCGGTGAATGGGGTTGCCGTCGAAGTCGGTGAGCTGGACTCCGGCGAGGGTGAGGATGGCCATGTCGCCGTCGGCGAGGAAGTAGATGTTGCGGGTGTGGTGGAGGATTCCGGGGACGTCTGAGGCAACGAAGGACTCGTCCTCGCCGACGCCGATGACGACGGGCGGACCGGAGCGCGCGGCGACGATCTTGTCCGGCTCGGCCGCGGACAGGACGCCGAGAGCGAAGGCTCCAGTGAGATGCTTGACGGCGCGCCGAACGGCGACTTCGAGCGGGATGGATTCGCCGGCGGCGGTTGCGTCGTTCTGAACCTGCTCGATGAGGTGGGCGATGATTTCGGTGTCGGTTTCGGTGACGAACTTGTGGCCCTTGGCGATGAGTTCGCGCTTGAGGTCGAGATAGTTTTCTACGATGCCGTTGTGGACGACGACGATGCGTCCAGTGCAGTCGCGGTGCGGGTGTGCGTTCTCTTCAGTGGGGCGGCCGTGGGTTGCCCAGCGGGTGTGTCCGATGCCGAAGGTTCCCTCGAGGGGGTGCTCGCGCAGGACTTCCTCGAGGTTGGCGAGCTTGCCTGGGGCGCGGCGAACTTCAAGCGTGGGGCTGGACGGACTGCCGACGGCGATGCCGGCCGAATCGTAGCCACGGTATTCGAGACGCCTCAGCCCCTCGATGATGACAGGAACGACTTTCTTTTTGCCAACGTACCCGACAATTCCGCACATGTTGTTATTCTATGCGACATGCGGGCGCACGGGTGTTCCCCAAAGGTGGAAGCGGGGTTGTGCTTCCGTGCGGGTGAACGCGGCGGGTGGACGGGGCGGGGAAATTCCAGACACTGCGGCGGAGGCTGGAGGTGTCCCATCGCTTGATTGTGGTCTCATGCGCGTTAATTCTCGGCAACTGGCGGGAGGCTGATCGTTCCTATTGGTTTGCTTGTTGCGGTACTTCGGAATAGAGCGGTTGAAGATTGCAGTTGCTTATGATTTGGGGCTTGCAATGTAAAATTATGAGTAACGAATGACGGAACCAACCTCAGCGGGTGCCCTAGACACTTCCGCCAGTGCGCGGGAACCGGGGTTGCGGGTTCAGGCCGGCGGGGCGCATCAAGAGCGGAATCCGCAAGAGCCCATTATTAAAGTTGAGGGGCTGCGCAAGAGTTACCAGACGGCGCGCGGGACGCTCAATCTTTTCGACAATCTGAACCTTGAGATCGCCGCGGGCGAGATGGTTGCGGTTGTGGGCCAGTCTGGCGCGGGAAAGAGCACACTTTTGCACATTCTGGGGGCGCTTGATACGCCCTCCGCGGGAACTGTATACTGCGCCTCAACCAACGTGTCCAGCCTGACTGTACGCGAGGCAGCGCGGTTTCGTAACCGGGAGATCGGGTACGTGTGGCAGTTTCACTACCTGCTGCCGGAGTTTACGGCGCTGGAAAATGTGGCGATGCCGTTGCTGGCGCGCGGAGTGGGGAAGCGCGATGCGCTGGCAGTAGCGGCTAACTGGTTGCGGGAGGTGGGTTTGGAGGAACGCGGCGCCCACCGGCCTGGCGAACTCTCTGGCGGCGAGCAGCAGCGGGTGGCGATGGCTCGGGCGCTGGTGAATAACCCTCGGCTGTTGCTGGCCGACGAACCGACGGGCGATTTGGACGAAACGACGGCTGCAATGATGTTTGATCTGATCGAAAGGCTGCACAAAAGCCACGGGCTTACATCGATTCTGGTGACTCATAACCTTGATTTGGCGGGACGATGTACGCGAGGATTGCGGCTTGAAGGCGGGAGGCTGGTTGCGCTGGCCTAGGCTGGAATGACGGGGGCAAGGTCAGGCATGAGGGGGCTCCCGGGGTACGCAGTGAAGGAAAAGCACCTTTCGGGGTGTTTTTTGAGTCTTATTTAGTAAGCAACCTGGAAATGGTCACGATATTGCTCTTCTACTTCCAGGTTGAAGAGGAGAGGATGGGAGTCTTCAGGCAGCATGATCGCCGAGGGCTTGGCGAGGACAAGCCGTTTCGAGCAGAGGTTGCTCGGAACCATTCCAATTAGCTGTTCAGAGGCCCGTTAGGCTTTAACCGTGGAACCTCTGGCGGCGAATTTAGAGCAAGGGCGCGCGCGGGTTGAGCCGAGGCCGGGAAGACACCGGACGGTTACTCCAGCCGATAGCCTGGGTTAAGCCCCGACAGGGGAGGGAGCCGATCATGTTCGAACGCTATACGGAGAAGGCACGGCGCGTGATCTTCTTCGCGCGGTATGAGGCCAGCCAGTTTGGGTCGCCCTATATCGAGACTGAGCACTTGCTGCTCGGGCTGCTGCGCGAGGACAAGGCATTAACCAACCGTTTTCTGCGCTCGCACGCGTCGGTGGAGTCGATCCGCAAACAGATTGAGGCGCACACGACGATTCGGGAGAAGGTATCGACTTCAGTGGACCTGCCGCTATCGAACGAATGCAAGCGGGTGCTGGCGTATGCGGCCGAAGAGGCCGAACGGCTGGGGCACAAGCATATCGGTACGGAACATTTGCTGCTGGGATTACTGCGCGAAGAGAAGTGCTTTGCGTCGGAGATTTTGCAGGAGCGCGGGCTGAAGCTGGCGCAGATTCGCGAAGAGCTGGCGCGGGTGACGCAGGAAAAGGCTCCGCCGGCGCAGAGGCAGCGCGAGTCGAGTCTGCTGGCCGAGTTCAGCCGCGACCTGACGCAGGCGGCGATGGATGGACAGCTCGATCCGCTGGTGGGACGCGACGCGGAACTGGAGCGCGTGGTGCAGATTCTGTGCCGGCGCACGAAGAATAATCCGGTTCTGATTGGCGAGCCGGGCGTGGGCAAGACGGCGATTGTGGAGGGCCTGGCGCAGAGGATTGCGGACGGCGAAGTGCCCAGCTTCCTGGCGGACAAGAAAGTCCTTGGCCTCGATCTGTCGCTGATTGTGGCGGGCACGAAATATCGCGGGCAGTTTGAGGAGCGGCTGAAGACCATCATGAAAGAGCTGATGGAGAATCAGAACTCGATCGTTTTTATCGACGAGCTGCATACGCTGGTGGGCGCGGGGTCGGCGGAGGGGTCGCTGGATGCGGCGAACATTCTGAAGCCGGCGCTATCGCGCGGGGAGATTCAGTGCATTGGTGCGACCACGCCGGGCGAGTTCCGCAAGTCGATTGAAAAGGACCGGTCGCTGGAGCGGCGCTTCCAGGCGGTGAAGGTTCCGCCTCCGAACGAGGCGGATGCGATCAAGATTATCCATGGGATCAAGGACCGCTACGAGAAGTTTCACGCGGTGAGCTATACGGATGCGGCGATCGAGTTTGCGGTTTCGCATTCGAATCGATATATTCCGGATCGTTTTTTGCCTGACAAGGCGATCGACTTGATTGACGAGGCCGGCGCGCGGGTGAAGCTGCGCCAGACTTCGCTGCCCGAAGAGATTACCGAGGTGCAGAAGCGGATCAAGTTTATTGTGCACCGGATGGATTCTGCGATTGCGAATCACGAGTTCGAGAAGGCTCGGTTCTACTCAGACGAGGAACGCAAGGAGCGCGAGAATCTGCGTGCACTGCGGGAGAAATATCACCTGGACGATTCGGCAGCCGGAATTGTGGGCCGCGAGGATATTGAGGACGTTGTGAGCCGGTGGACGGGCGTGCCGGTGACCAGCATCAAGGAAGAAGAGACGCAGAAGCTGCTGCGCGTGGAAGAAGAGCTGCACAAGCGTGTCATTTCTCAAGAAAAGGCGATCAGTGCGCTTGCGCGAGCGATTCGCCGTTCGCGGGCGGGATTGAAGTCGCCGAACCGGCCGATTGGCAGCTTCCTGTTCCTGGGGCCGACGGGCGTGGGCAAGACGGAGATGGCGCGGACGCTGGCGCAGTTCCTGTTCGGCTCGGACAAGGCGCTGATCCGGTTCGATATGTCGGAGTTCATGGAGAAGCACTCGGTGTCGAAGCTGATTGGTTCGCCTCCGGGGTATGTGGGCTACGAGGAGGGCGGTCAGTTGACGGAACGCGTTAAGCGCTCGCCTTACTCTGTGGTGCTGCTGGACGAAATCGAGAAGGCGCATCCGGATGTGTTCAACATTCTGCTGCAGGTGTTTGAAGACGGGCAGTTGACGGATGGACTGGGCAATACGGTTGACTTCAAGAACGTGATTCTGATCATGACGTCGAACATTGGCGCGCGGCACCTGATGAAGAAGCAGGGACTGGGCTTCCAGAGCGATCGGGAAGATATTGTCTCTGACAAGGTGGAGGAACTGGTGAAGCAGGAGGTCAAGAAGACCTTCAATCCGGAATTCCTCAATCGTTTGGACGAGGTGATTCTGTTCCAGTCGCTGTCTGATGCGGACCTGATCCAGATTGTGGAGTTGCTGGTGCAGCAGTTGAACGCGAACCTGGCGCAGAAGGCGATCACGATTTCCGTGACCGAGGACGCGAAGAAGTGGATTCTGGACAAGACGCTGGGCGACCGCAGCTACGGGGCGCGTCCACTGCGCCGCGCGTTGCAGCGGTATGTCGAGGATCCGTTGTCGGAGGCGTTGATTGCCGGTCAGATTACGGACCGGCCGGCGTTCCTCGAGGTGTATCTGGACAACAGCCAGCTCTTCTATCGGCCGGTAAGGGCGGAAGAGGGCGGGAGCGAGGAAAAGGCGGTGGGGGTGCTGTTGTTCAGCAACTGAGCATCGCCGTAGCGCAAAACTTGAAGCCCCCGGCTAACCCGCCGGGGGCTTTTGTTCGTGCTGCTGCTTGACAAGGCGCATTTGATCGCTTGAAACTTGCTGAGTGGTGAATCAGATTCAGCATCGGCGGGCATGGGCTCTGATCGCGGTTATCGCGATCATTGCGGCTATCGCATTACTGCTGATTCCGCACGGCCATTCCGCAGACGGTGGAGCGTGGCTGGCGATTCTGCCGATTCTGTTTGTCGGAATGATTTCGCCGCTCAGCCTGCTGTCGCCTATGGCCTTTTTTTACCTCGGCCGTACGCCGGATGCTCCAGTACTTCCGGCATTGTTTCAGCGCCCACCTCCCTTCGCAATCGCCTAATCCGCCAAGAAAATTTCCTGCTACGCGCGCGGCCTTGAATGGCTGCGTGTGCTGCCAATTCCTTTGAGAAGTTCTTCCTGGGATCTGCGAGGGTGGTTATGAGCGCCGGTGTCTACTCTTTCTGTTCTCTATTAATGGGCTGTCCTTTTCTAGCGATGGTTGCGATTCTTTTTCACTATCAGTGGCGGCGGAGTGTGTGGAAGCGCAACCGACGAAAGGGGCGGCGAACCTTGGGCTTTTGTCCTTCGTCCGTGGCGATGGGAACGGTGTTTTTGTTGGTCACAAGTTTCTACCGGCCCAGGATGGAGTTTGCGATTGAAGCGACGCTCCGGGAGGACGCCGAGGAAGACGATCAGGGCGATCCGGAGTCGCCGGTGAAGCTCTTCAGCCGTCAGTTGCGGCGGATCAGGCGGGGCGCGCGCGTGGAAACTCTTGTGCTGAGGTTGTGAGCGGACGGCGGGTGAAATCCCAGGCCTCAAAATCGAGGCCTGGGCATCCGGTGGCCTCAGACGCGTGACGTGGAAGGCCAGGCCTTCTGTAACCACGGGTTGCCCCTTTGCATTTACACTGGTAAATGGAGATCTCTGTGTCATTTGATAAAGTTCTGACGAAAGTTTTCGGCACCTCGAACGAGCGGATCGTTAAGCGGCTGATGCCTATGGTGGCCCAGATCAGCGCTCTGGAGCCGGAGATCAAACCGCTGACGGATGAGCAGTTGCGCAACAAGACGGCCGAATTCCGGGCCCGGATCGCAGCGAGGATCGAAGGGATAACAGACGACGAGGCGCGGACGGCGGCTGAAAAAGAGGCTCTGGACGAGCTGTTGCCGGAGGCCTTTGCGGTGGTGCGCGAGGCGGGATGGCGCGCGGTGCAGATGCGGCACTTCGACGTGCAGTTGATAGGCGGGATGGTGCTGCACCAGGGCAAGATTGCCGAGATGCGGACGGGCGAAGGCAAGACGCTGGTGGCGACGCTGAGTTGCTATCTGAATGCGCTTGCCGGACACGGCGTGCATGTGGTGACGGTGAACGACTACCTGGCCAAGCGCGACGCGGAGTGGATGGGCAAGATTTACGAGTTTCTGGGGCTGACGGTTGGCGTGATCGTCCACGACCTGGACGACAGCGAGCGCAGAGCCGCCTATGCAGCCGATATTACCTACGGGACCAACAACGAGTTTGGCTTCGACTATCTGCGCGACAACATGAAGTTCGAGATCAAGGACTGCGTGCAGCGCGGTCACTACTACTGCATCGTGGACGAAGTGGACTCGATTTTGATCGATGAGGCTCGGACGCCGCTGATCATATCCGGCCCTACGGACCAGACGACGGACAAATACGCGCGGGTGCGCAAGATTATTCCGGAACTAGAGATGGGCGAAGAGGTGGAGTACCACGACCGCAAGCGCCAGGAGGAACTGGGGATTCGGCTTGGGGAGGGCGAGAAGTATTTCAGCGGCGACTATGTGGTGGACGAGAAGCAGCGCACGATCGGCGTGACCGACGACGGCTGGGTGACGATTGAGAAGCTGCTTGGGATCGACAACATTGCCGATGCGGAGAACTGGGAACTGAAGCACTACGTAGAGACGGCGATCAAGGCGCACGCGCTTTACAAGCGCGACGTGGAGTATGTGGTGAAGGACGGCGAAGTGATCATCGTGGACACGTTCACGGGCCGTCTGATGCCGGGACGGCGCTGGTCTGACGGGCTGCACCAGTCGATCGAAGCGAAGGAAGGCGTGAGCATCCGCAAGGAAGACCAGACGCTGGCGACGATCACGTTTCAGAACTACTTCCGCCTCTACAAGAAGTTGAGCGGCATGACGGGCACGGCGGAGACTGAAGCGGCGGAGTTCGAGAAGATTTACTCGCTGGAGATTGCGGTAATTCCGACCAACAGGCCGATGCGGCGGCTTGAGAATCCAGACGTGGTGTATCGGACGGAGAAGGAAAAGTACAAGGCGGTTGCCGACGACATCGCGATACTGCACGAGAAGAGCCAGCCGGTGCTTGTCGGTACGACGTCGATTGAAAAGTCGGAGCGTCTGTCGGCGATTCTTCAGCGCCAGGGCGTTCGGCACGTGGTGCTGAATGCGAAGTTCCACGAGAAAGAAGCGGAGATTGTGGCGCAGGCGGGGCGGTTG
Organism: Occallatibacter sp.; assembly: GCA_035529815.1. GTDB lineage: Bacteria > Acidobacteriota > Terriglobia > Terriglobales > Acidobacteriaceae > Telmatobacter. Next base: position 62,439 of record DATKWA010000076.1, read on the forward strand.
GGGATGGTGACGATCGCGACCAACATGGCCGGTCGCGGCACGGATATTCTGCTGGGCGGCAATTCGGAGTTTATGACCCGCCAGGAGTTGGTGAAGAAGGGTAAGGCGCGCGCGATCAGCGTGGCCGAGGGGGCCATCAATCCGATGGCGCCGGCTGGCTTTCAGCGGTTCTACTATCAAGGGCAGGAGTTCGAGGTCGGCGAGGCGGATTGGGCCGAGAGCAACAAGGGGCATGCGGAGGCCGCGCTGAAGGATCACGACCAGGTGATCGAGGCAGGCGGGTTGTTCATTCTGGGCACCGAGCGGCACGAGTCGCGGCGCATCGACAATCAGTTGCGTGGGCGCGCGGGGCGTCAGGGCGATCCGGGCGAGTCGCGTTTTTATCTTTCTCTCGAAGACGACCTGATGCGTATCTTTGCCAAGCAGTGGGTGAGTACGCTGCTTGAGCGGTTGGGCATGGAAGAGGGCGTGCCGATCGAGTCGAAGATGATCTCGAAGCGCATCGAGGGCGCGCAGAAAGCGGTCGAAGCGCAGAATTTCGAGTCCAGAAAGCACCTGCTGGAATACGACGACGTGATGAACAAGCAGCGCGAGGCAGTCTACGGGCTGCGCCGGAAGTTGCTGGAAGGCGTGGAGCAGCGGGAGCTGATTCTGGAGGACTACGTCGGCGGAATTCTGAGCGGGTTGCTGGACGAGTTTGCCGGCGAGCGGGTACGGCCCGACCAATGGAACATCAAGGGTCTGGAAGAAAAGCTGATTGACCATTTCGGGCTGGATCTTTCCGAAGCGGACCTGAAGCCGGCGGAGATCAGCCGTCACGAGCTGGGCGATGAGATTTTCGAGAAGCTGAAGGAGAATTACGAGGGGAAGGAAAAGATTCTGGGCTCCGAGACCATGCGCTACCACGAGCGGATGGTGATGCTGAGCGTGATCGACGGACTGTGGAAGGATCACCTGCTCTCGATGGATCACCTGAAAGAGGGGATCAGCTTGCGCGGGTATGCGCAGCGTGATCCTCTGGTGGAATACAAGCGCGAGTCCTTCGACATGTTCGAGGCTATGATGGCGAAGTTTCAGGAAGATACGGTCCGGTTTCTTTTCCGGATGCAGATTCTTGGACCGGACGGGCAGCCCGTGGATGCGGCCCCGCGGCCGCATCGACCTGTGCCCAAAGCGCCTCCTGTGGCCTCTGCCGCGCAGCTTTCATCGCTGGATGGCGAGCCTCGTGAGATCGGGATTCAAACCCGACAGCCCTCGACGACCATCGATGCGTTGGAGAAGGAATTCCACCGCAAGAAGCAGCGCGAGCTTGAGGCCGCGAGCCGGTCTGGCGGCGGCGACTCAAGCCAGCCCACGCAGCGCCGGATGGGCGAGAAGGTGGGCCGCAACGACCCCTGTCCGTGCGGTAGCGGGAAGAAGTTCAAGAAATGCCACGGGGCTGAGAAATAGCAGGAACAGCAAGCTGCGGGCCGCAATAGCCAGCAGCTTGCTGTTACGCGTTTGATCGGCGGGCGGTGCGTTCTTCCACAAACCTGCCTGGTTTCTATTTTTTAAAGAGGCTGAAGCCCTTTTTCTTGTTCTTGTCCTTGCCCTCGGTCAGGCCGCAGACTGTCAAGGCCATTTGCTTGAGCGCGAGCGCAATTGGCGAGTCCTCCAATGCGATTGGAGTGCCGGTGTTTTCGGTTCTGCGGGCTGTTGTATAGTCGTCCGGAATCTTCCAATTGGCGGGTCGTGTGAGTGCTTTGGCAATCTGACTGTCGTCAAAGAGCAGAGTCTTTGGTGTGTAGCGGTTAAGGACAATCTGAAGGTTGCGGTTTCGAAGTGCAAAGAACCGGCTGATCATGCGATTTGAATTGCGCAGTTCCGAGATGCCTACTTGCGTAATTAAGAACACGATCGAGGAGTCTTCAAAGAGTTTTGTTTCCATCAGGTCCACTCTAGATCCGACATCGACCACGATATAGCTGTAATTTTGTCGCGCCACTTCCAGCAGTTTTTCGATGGCTTCCCGGGTTAGAAGGTCAGAGGTGAAATCGCCCGGAGCGGAAAGGACCGACAAGCTGGAGCTGTATTTTTCTGTTAGCGATTGGAGAAATCGCGCGTCGAGCCGGCTGTGATCCTGAAGAACATTCGCGGTGGAGTAATTTGCCGTTGGCATGCCGAGGTTGATGCCGACGTCTCCGAGGGGCAGTCCAAAGTCGATCAACAGTGTCGGCTGGCTGGAGACCCGCGCTAAGAGCACAGCAAAGTTGGCTGCGATAGACGTGACGCCGCAACCCCCTTTGGCACCGATAAACACGAGCGGCTGGCCATTGATCTTGGAGTTCAAAATTGGAGTTGCCGGCTCGCGAGTCGCTGCGCGCTGAAGAGCATTGGCAACTTCAGAGCTCGCAGTGGGCAGAGTAAAGTACTCGCTTGCCCCTCCACGCATAAAGCGGACGGCCTGTTTTACGTCTGCCTCTGACGAATAGACCATGACCGAGGCATCGTCGGTGTCGCTGATGCGCTCTACCAGGTCGAAGACGTAATCGGGGTCGCTGTCCACGTCGAGGATCACTACATCGTAGTGTTGGCCCAGGGCTTGGGGCAGGTGGTCGAGATCGGGCGGGAAAGAAGTAAACTCGCTGATGTTTTCTTGCTGGCACTCGGCAAGGACGCTGAGGAAGGCCTTACGGCGATTGTCATCGGGGCCGATGAGGGCAATCGACAGGACACTTTTGCTTAAAGTGTCGGGAGCCTGGTTAGACTCTGTGTCGCGGTTCTTGCTGTTCTCGGATTCCGTCATCTCTATCAATCCTAAACTACTTTGGGCAACTTGTTACTTCCCCTTTAGTAGTGAAACGTGAGCAGAACCTGCCGCCGGGCCATGTTGTGGTTTGAGCGACACTCGCGAAGGGCAGGTGGGCGGAGATCCGGGTTTCGAGACTGCATAAGCGAAGCCTATCAACGCTGACTAGCAGGAATGGGTCTTAGCGAGCCAACTTGCTCCCGGCGCTAGCTTAATAGCTTACCGAATGCCTGGGTCGCTTTCTGCAGCCAAGGCGCGGCCGACGGGGGGAGAAGCGCCGCTACTGTGCGGAAGCAGCGCGAGAGACAGCGTCAAATGTGAGGTCAGTGGCGACGGAGCCGTGCTGGAGGCGCCACTGGTCGAAGAGGCGGCCATAGCTCATGGTGATGTAGTCGGAGGGGCTGAGGCCGATTCTGGCGGCGGTGCGGTCAATCCAGTCCGGGGAGCCTTCGAGTTCGGCGTAGTTGCCAATGGGGGTCTCGTCGACGACGCAATGTCCTTCGCCGTCATGCCATTCGGTGCGCCATTTCTCGTAGCGGAAGGCGGCGACGAGGCCGAGCGAGAGGAAGACTTGGGCGAGAGCGCCGCCGTCGGCGACCTCGGTTTCAGTTTCGATGCGGTGTTTGTGGGCGTCTTCGCCGGGACGGTCGTCGGGGAGGCGCTTGTGCGTCACTGTCCAGCGGCCTGCATAGCTACGGATGCGGAGAATCTCGGTGCGAGAGCGCATCTGGCGGTCTGGGGTGTCGAAGAGGACGTTGCTCTCAAAGCTGCGGGGGGTGTGCAGCGTGAATCCCGCGGCCTGAAGGCGCTGGGCGAGAGCGGACAGGTCGTACACCTGGAATTTGATCTCGGTCTCTATGGCCATCGTAAAGAGCGAGTATACGGCAGCGGGTCGTTGTGAGGCTAAACGTTGTGGAGGTAGAGATTGGCGCGGGCGGCGTGCGTGCGGTGGCTGATTGGGCCGGGCACAGGCGACAATAGGAGAGTGAAGACGCTGCGACTGCGAGTGAACCCTGGGCAAATGGATGGCTGCGAAGCCGATGAGGCGCTGAACCGGGCGGCGGAGATTCTGCGCAATGGGGGGCTGGTGGCGCTGCCTACCGAGACGGTTTACGGGCTGGGAGCGAACGCACTCTCAAGCGCGGCGGTGGCAAGCATCTTCGCGGCCAAGCAGCGGCCTGCGTGGGATCCCGTGATTGTTCACATCTCGGATGAAGCTATGCTGGGCGAGTTGGTGGCGGACGTGCCCGAAGCGGCGCGGCGCCTGATGGAAGCGTTCTGGCCGGGACCGCTGACACTGTTGCTGCCCCGCTCGGCAGCGGTGCCGGATGCAGTGACGGCGGGGCGGCCGCTGGTGGGGGTGCGCATGCCGGCACATCCGGTGGCGATTGAATTGATCCGGCGGGCCGGAGTTCCGATTGCTGCGCCGAGCGCCAATCTTTTTGGGCACACCAGCCCGACGACGGCTGGGCATGTGCTGGACGATCTGGATGGGCGCATCGATGCGGTGGTGGATGCGGGACCGACTGCGCACGGGGTGGAGTCGACGGTGCTCGATCCTTGCCAAAGCCCGATGGTGATTTACCGGCCGGGGGCGGTGACGAGTGTCCAGATTCGAGACACTGCGGGACCGGTAGTGCTGTTCGGGGGCAGTGGGGAACTGTTAGACACGCCGCGCGAGGCATTGCCCTCGCCGGGCGTGGGCCTGCGGCACTATGCACCCAAGGCGCGGCTGGTGCTGGTTGAGGCTCCGGTAGCGGAGTTGGGGGCACGATTGGCGGAGGCAGCGATTGGCTGCACCCAGGAACGCGTAGGCATCATGCTGCCGCTAGAGATTGTCTTGCCGGTTGGACTTTCATCGGCGCAAGTGTTTGCCTGGGGCCGGTGGTCTGCGCCGGAGGAGCTGGCGCGAGAGCTCTACGCGGGTTTGCGGGCACTCGATGAGAGCGGATGCACGGTGATTGTTTGTCCGATGCCGGCGGCTGCCGGTATTGGCGCGGCTATCCGCGATCGGCTGCGGAAGGCGGCGCACTAGGGAACAGGGAACTGGACGGGCCTTTTCGGTGTCTAAGTAAATAAGGCGCCTCGATGCAGAGTCTGATATCGAGAGTCTAAGTAAGCTGGAGCGCAGTGGATGCTTGATCGGATCTGCTGGCGAAATTTCGCCGTTGCGAAGAATTTGTTCTCGCCGGCTTGCCGTATGCTAACGCTAGAGGACTGAGCCCATGACGTTGCTTGATGCTCCCCAGTTTGACGCCGCGCGCGAACGCCGCAATCGCATGATTCTCTCCGGCTCAGCGGGGTTGGTGTTTGTTTTAATCGTGGGCTGGTGGCTGGTGGCGGGGCGGCCCGTTGACTGGCCCTGGAACTGGAATGCACACATGTTCGGCCGGATAACGGTGAACCACTTTCTTGAGGCGGTGGAACAGAACGACCTGCCGAAAGCCTATGGCATTTGGATGCACGATCCCAGCTGGCAGCAGCACCCAGCGCAGTATGGCGCCTATCCTTTTTCGCGCTTCCAGCAGGATTGGAGCCGGACCAGCCCGGACAACGAGTACGGCGTCATCCAGAGTCACAAGATTGCGGTGGCGCGGGTCTATGGGAATGTGCTGCTGCTGGCGGTGCTGATCAACGGGCGCAAGAGCGGGGCGCTGAATCTGACTTACGATCCGAAGACGCACACGCTGAACTTTTCGCCGCCGGGCGAGTCACTTTATCTGGGGCCGTAGGGGCTGGGTAAAAGTCGTCGCATTCCACCCTTTCCGAAGAAAGAAGCGGGAAGGATGGGGTACGGAGCGGATGAGCGGAATTGAAGTTTTGGGCTCCATTCTCCTGGCGGAGGGTGGAGCCCATTCGCTTTTAAGCGTCGGGTTAAGAGCCGGCTAGTTCGGCCAGGGTTTTTTCGAGGCTGGGTCCGTCTTCGACATTGAAGGACTTGAGGGTGGGATCGATCTGCTTGAGCAGGCCGCAGAGGACTTTTCCGGGGCCGGCTTCGATGAAAAGTTCGACGCCTTCAGCTTTCAGCGCCTGCACGCAGTCGACCCAGCGGACCGCGCCGGTGACCTGGCGGATGAGGGCATCTCTGGCGGCAGCGGCGGTGGTGACGAGGCTGCCGGTGACGTTGGCGGCGACGGGGATTTGGGGGTCGGCGACGGTGAGCGCGGCGAGCACGCGGGCGACCTCTTCCTGCGCCGGCTGCATGAGGGCGCAATGGAAAGGTGCGCTGACGGGGAGCATGACCGCGCGGCGAGCTCCCTTGGCCTTGGCCAGCGCGGAGGCCTTTTCGACGGCCGCCAGAGCTCCGGAGATGACGGTCTGGCCGGGCGAGTTGAGGTTGGCGGCCTGGACGACGAGGCCAGATTCGGCAGCGGCTTCGGCGCAGGCCTCGGCTACCTGAGCGGGGTCGAGAGACAAGACAGCGGCCATGGCTCCCTGGCCCGCTGGGACGGCGATCTGCATGGCCTTGCCGCGTGCCTTGACGGAACGGACGGCGTCGGCAAAGGAGAGCGTTCCGGCGGCGACGTGCGCGGACCACTCGCCGAGCGAATGGCCTGCGGCCAGAGCTGGCTGGATGCCGTGCTGGGCCAGTACGCGGGCCACGGCGACGCTCACGGTGAGGATGGCCGGCTGGGTATTTTCGGTGAGGCGAAGGTCTTCTTCGGGACCCTCGAAACAGAGCTTTGACAGCGAGAATCCGAGGGCCTGGTCGGCTTCGGCGAAGGTTTCAGCGGCGACGGGAAAACGCTCGGCCAGCTCGCGGCCCATGCCAACGGCCTGCGAACCCTGACCCGGAAAGAGAAATGCTATTTTGGGTGTCATTTCAGATCGATTTTATCGTGTTGGGGCTGGTGAGAGCGGCTTTTGCGGAACGGCGGGGGTATGCGGGATTCAATTCCAGCGCTTTTTGTCGTCGGGGTCTTCGTCGAGCTGGCGGCCGTTGCCGTCGAAGCGGACGGTGCGGCCCTGGGACTTCATGTAGACCTCGAACTTGCGGGCGGCGCGGCGGCGCTTCCAACGGTAGTAGCTGTTGCGCAGTCCGTACCATTTTTCGCTGAGCAGGAACGAGATTCCGCGGCGGGGGGCTATGCGGATGTAAAACCAGCCGGCCAGCGCGCCGCCGAGTTGGGCAAAGGCGTACATGCGCTGCTCGCCGAAGAGCATGGCGATGGAGATGAGGGCGAAGACGACGGCCATGTAGCGGGCCTTGATGCCGATGGTGAAAAAGAGCAGAAACTCCATATCGCCATAGAGGATGCCGATGGCTGCAAGCAGGCCGAAGATGCCTCCGAAGCAGCCGGAGAGCGCCAGCATGGGCAACGCATAGCCGAGCGGGATGCTGCAGGCGTAGATGGCGGTGGCGGCCAGGGCGGTTCCGAGCACGGAGACGGCAAAGAGGCCATTGACCCAGGTGGAGCTGTGCATCTGCTCCAGGAAGCCGGCGAGGAACCAGAGGGAGAGGAGTTCAAAGAGGGTGGCGATGAGGCCGACGTGGATGAAGCTGTAGGTGAAGGGCTGCCAGATGAGGCCGTGCAGGAACGAATTGGGATAGAAGGCGAGCAGCTGGAAGAGGCCGCCAGCCGTGGTTGCCGACATCAACTGAACGAGAAGGAAGGCAAAATAGGCGGCAAGGTTGGCGAAGACCAGGGTGCGCGTGGCGCCGCGGAATTCGGGGAAGGCAAACGGGGTTGAGCCGATTCTGCGCATCGTTGTCCTCAGGGTAAACGGTTGGGTGGGCTGGTGTCATGGGAGGGCAAATCTGTTTTGAGCGAAAAAGTGGGATGCGGTGACCAAACCTTAGGCCAGTCTCTGCGTCACTACTTCTCATGGGATGGATTGCATTGATCGAAAGGTGGCATAGAAGTGGTATCGCGCGAGAAAATTCGACGAAGAATTGTCTGCCTCTGGGATTTTGGCAGGGGGGGCTCTTGACCTGAGGCCGGGTTGTCCCTAAAACTAGCGATGATGTATCGCAAATTGCCTTGATGATAAAAATCGAATTCCCCGAGAAAGAGAGGAGGCTGCCATGCCCAGCTGTCCTGAATGCGAGAATGAATTAGACGTTGAACTTGATGAAGTGGAAGAAGGCGATGTGGTTGCCTGCGAAGAGTGCGGCACCGAGTACGAAGTAGTGGGTGTTGAGCCGCTCGAGTTGGCGCGCGTAGACGACGAACTGGATGAAGACGACGAACCAATTGAAGACGAGGAAGAAGAGTGAAGATAGATCGCACGATTTTGGTGGCAGCGACGGTTTTTGCTGCGCTGTCCGCAGGTGTGGTTTCTTTGGGATCGCGAGATGGGCTGCTTGTGCCGATGGGCGCGCATGCTCAGAATCTGGGCATGCGCGTTGTGTCGGGCGCGGTGCTCAACCCAGACTCTGAACCTGCGCCAGGCGCCACGGTATTTTTAAAGAATCAGAAGACCAAGGCGATTCGCAGCTACTCGTCGACTGCGATGGGCCATTTCTACTTTGCCCAGGTGAACATGGCGGAAGATTACGATTTGTGGGCGGAGAAGGGCGGCAAGAAGAGCCCGGTGAAGACCGTGAGCTCGTGGGACTCGCGCAAAGAGTTCGTCACCGATCTGAAGCTGAAGTAAACTCTCCCTATTTTTTTGTGTCATTTGGGAGGCGTGCTATGGAATTAGATCTTCCGCAGGCTCTATTTTGGTCGTTGGCTGTGGTAGTGTCTCTAATCTGCCTCCCGCCTCTTTTCACGAAGGGAGGCGGACACGACTTTGGTACAGCGATTCGATGGATTGGCTATGCCGGTTTTATCCTCACGCTTTGTAGCTGCATAAGTTCCTTATCCGACCTAAGCACAGCACGGATTTGGTGCGCAGTCTTCGTCACCATTGCTGCGGTTCTAGGTGCCATAACATATCTCTGTGCTCGATTTGGAAGACCATATAACAACCTCCTCGCCGTTACCGGGCTGTGGGGAGTGTTGGGCGTCGTATCCTCAGTGCCTATTGCATTCGTTCATTTTCTCTTCATCCACCGCCGAGCAGGTGCGTTCCAGATTTTTGTCATGTTACTTGTTTCGTTCCTGTTCGAGCGCCTCGGCGTTTTCTGCGAGTTTGAGGAGCATGGCCGTAGTGCCTGGGACCATCGGGAAAGCCCTTTCAATCACCCTCACCTCCGTGCCGCTGAGACAAGCAATACCGCTGAGGCCACGGGGCCACAATCCTATCGAGCGGAAGTTCCAGAAATCACCTACGAGCAATGGATCGCTAGGGAGTCCCAAAATCGCGAACTTCACTAGGAACATCGACACATACAGAGTGGATATGTCGATGTTCCTAGCGTGCTGTCTCCGAAGTTGATCGAAAAACAGAAGCAGATCCTTCGACTCACCACCCCCAAGCTGAAAAGTGCTTGGGGCCCCGTTCGCTCAGGATGACAGCCATCTTATTTATTAAGTAATTAAACGAAACCTATAGGTTGATACAGCCTAGCCCTCCAGCTTTTTCGCGACCAGTTCGTTGAGCAGGGCCGGGTTGGCTTGTCCTTTTGAGGCGCGCATGACCTGGCCGACAAAGAAGCCGGCGATAGTTTTCTTGCCGGCGCGATACTGCTCCACCTGTTTGGGATTGGCCGCGATGACTTCGTCGATGAGCGTTTCAATTGCCGATGTGTCGGTAATCTGCTGGGGTTTTTCGCGCTCGTAGACGGTGGCGAAATCTTCGCCATTTTCAAAGCACAGATCGAAGAGTTGCTTCAGCTGTTTGGAGCTGATCTTGTCCTCGTCGAGCAGATCGGCAGCGAGCACGATGCCGGCCATCGAGACGGGCGACTGATCCTGTTCGATGCCGAGAGCCTTGAGCCGGCCGCCCACTTCGCTAATGAGCAGGTTGGCGACGCGGCGGGGATTCTTCGCGGTTTTCGCGGCCGTTTCAAAGCGGTCTGCGAATTCGCGCGAGGCGGTGAGGGTGTGCGCATCCTTAGGGCTCAGGTCGTACTCGGCGACCATGCGGGCGCGGCGGGCTTCGGGTAGCTCGGGTAGTTTCTTTTTTGCCTCGGCCAGAAAATCGGCGGAGACAATGAGCGGCGGAAGATCGGGCTCGGGGAAGTAGCGGTAGTCGTGAGCCTGCTCCTTTGAGCGCATGGAGTAGGTGCGGCCTTCGCTGGCGTCCCAGAGGCGCGTTTCCTGACGGATGTGGCCGCCGGATTCGATGACTTCGATCTGGCGCTCGATCTCGTACTCCAACGCCATGCGAACGAAACGGAAGCTGTTCACGTTCTTGACTTCGACCTTGGCTCCGAATTTCTCCTGGCCTCGGGGGCGGACGCTGACGTTTGCGTCACAGCGAAGCGAGCCCTCCTCCATGTTGCAGTCGGAGACCTCGGTGTAGAGCAAGATTTCCTTCATGCGGGTGAGGTATTCGAAGGCTTCGTCGGGGGTGCGGATGTCGGGTTCGCTGACGATTTCGGCGAGCGGGGTGCCGCAGCGGTTGAGGTCGAGATAGGTGCGCGTGGCGGAGTCGGAGAAGCCATCGTGCAGGCTCTTGCCGGCGTCCTCTTCCATGTGAAGGCGGGTGATGCCTATGCGCTTCATTGAGCCGTCGGCAGTGGGCACGTCGATCCAGCCGTGTTCGGCGATGGGCTTGTCAAACTGGGAGATCTGGTAGCCCTTAGGCAGGTCGGGGTAGAAGTAGTTCTTGCGCGCGAAGATGGATCGCTCGCGGACCTGGCAGTTGAGGGCGAGCGAGGCGAGGGTTGCGAACTCGACGGCTTTGGCGTTGAGCACGGGCAATGCGCCGGGCAAGCCGAGGCAGACGGGGCAGATGTTGGTGTTTGGCGCTGCGCCGAAGCGGTTGGCGCAGCCGCAGAAGGCCTTGGTGACGGTGAGCAGTTGCACATGGACTTCGAGTCCGATGACGGGTTCGTACTTGGCCAGGACTTCAGGAGACAAACCAGCGGTAGCGGGCATATTTCAATTTTAGCGCGGGGGCGAGGTGGGTTGTGAGGACAGACCGGCGGCTGTCCTCACGGCCTTGTTGAGCGGCTATTCGAAGCGATAGAGCGTGACCTTCTCGATGTGCTGCTGGTGTGGGTCGAAGCGCCAGTAGGCGCCCTGGTCGTTTTCGTCGCCGTTGAGGCGGCGGCCGGGGACCCATTTGCCGTCAACGAATGTGCCTTCGTCGACGGCGGCGATGCCGACGCGCGGGACGTTGTCGGCGCGGGGCGTGAAGCTGACGCGGAAGCCCTTGCCGGCGCCGAGAAAGGCATCTTTGCCGTCGGCCATGATGAGTCCGAAGCCGCTCTCGGCCTGGCCGCCGAAAATATTGTCGAGGCTGACGTGGAGCGTGTAGCCGTTCATGGTGAAGTCGACCGACCGGTGTTCGCGGTCGAGGACGAAGCCGTGCACGTCACCTGCGGCCTGGTGCTCAAGCAGAAGCGGCGTGATGCTGGCGATGACGGTGTAGCTCTCGGCGAGCGGGTCCTTTTCGCCAGCCTCCGACTCGATGGCGAAGGGAGAGAAGCCGAAGCCGGCTTCCTCGCCGAGCGCGTAGTAGACGTTGGCCGCGCCCGCCGCGCCGCCGCGCGTTTCAGGCATGTAGAGCGGATTGCCGTTGCGGTGATAGCGGCGCGACCACATCTCGAAGCGCGCATCGTAGAGGTCGGGCGAGTAGAAATCGAGCGAGGAACCAGCGGCGCGCCAGATGTCGACGACCTCGGGCTCCGGGCAGCCGCTGGGGAATTCGCCGGGAGGGGTGTTGTCGCCCGCAAGCCAGGTGTTCACGTACATGGGAATGTCGTATTCGGCCTTGCCGGCCTTGGCGACGGCCTGGATGAAGCGCGCGTAGTTCCAGGCCATAAAGATTTCGTCGGCGCGCTCGTTGTCGCCAAAAACTTCGGCCCATGTTCCGGCGGTCTTGTTGCCGTTGGCGTCCCAGCGGTCTTTGAGATCGGGATAGAGCGAGGCGCGATGGGCTTCAAGGTACTGCATTAACTGCGCGGGGACTGCCGAGGCGAAGGCCTTGTTGGCGGCGTCGGAGTGGTCGCGCGAGGCCCCGAGGACGCCGACTTCGTTTTCGACCTGCATCATCAGTACAGTGTGGTCGCGGGAGTCGATTTCTTTGATGTGCTTCATGAGCGCGGCAAAGGCGCGGGCGTCGGCTTGCTGGGTGGCCTCGGCCATCGGGCTCAGAATCTCGACGGGGTTGCCGCGCTCGACGACGCGTGGGAAGCGGCTCGTATCCTGCTTGACCCAGACGGGCGCGTAGCTGGACATGCCGTTCTTCCAGGAGGCGAGCCAGAGGAAGACGATCTTCTGATTCTCGTGACGCGCCTGATCGATGAGGCCGTCGACGAGGGCGAAGTCGTAGGCGCCTTCTTTGGGCTCGATCAGTTCCCAACTGAGGGGCGTGACGACCGAGTTGAGGCCTGTGGCTCGGAGTTTCGGCCAGATGGGCTTCATGTATTCCAAGTCTGATGAGGAGGAGTTGTGAAGCTCGCCGGAGAGCATGAGGAAGGGTTTGCCGTCGACGATCAACTGGGTGGCGACGCCACGTTTTTCCAGATGCGGCGCGGTTGTGGCCTGCGCAGAGAGGGCGGCGGAGTGGAGGCCGAGGACAAGGAGCAGAATTGGTAACGCGCGGAAGGGGTTTCTCATAACGACAGGGAGTTTAACACAGGTAAATCACGGCGAAGCGGGTGGGGCTCACGCCCGCAACGCCGTACTATCTTAATTCTTTAAGGACAGATACCACTCGCCTGGCTCTTTCGGGCATATTTGGCAGATCAGTTAGCGGCCTCCGAGGCCGAGACTATTTTGCTGGCATCTTGCCGAACAGCTACCCACACAATCGGAGGGTGATCGAGGCTGCAACGGCATCTCCGATGTCTGTGCGAAGATTCCAACTGCGAAAACAGACCAGAATGCATCGCACTTGAGCGAGTGCCCGAAACTCGCCCTGGCTTCGTGATTTGGCACACAGGGGCCTGTGCTGTCTGGCATATTGCGACGTCTAAACAGGAGGCAAGCTTATTGGTGGCAGCCTTGCCCACACGAGGTGTGTGCCATGACGAAGACTGGCATCGATCGCTGGACACATCCGGCGGTCATCCTTGTTGCGATCGACCTGGGCGACCTGGATCGGCTGATGCCGTTTGCGCTCGAGCAGGCTCGTCAGACCGGGGCTCGGCTGATTCTTCTTCATGCAGTTGCCTCGTCCACGGCTATGTCAGTGGATGCGATGGCGATGCCCTGCTACGACCCCTCGGCGGCGCTGGAGTTTGCTGAAAAGTCACTGCGGCCTTGGTGCGAGGTTGCCCGCCGCCAGAATATTATGTGCGATGGCTTGGTGCGCGAAGGTCGCGTGACAGAGCAGATCGCAGCCGCAGCCCGGCAGTTTCAGGTGGATCGAATCCTCCTCGGGACACGGAGCCGGACCAGGCCAGGCAGGATGCTTCTCGGCTCTGTTGCAGAACAGGTGCTGCGCTCGGTGAACCTCCCGTTCATCACGGTAGGACCCGAGGCTAGCCTCCTAGCAGAAAGAGGCGGCGAAGAACATGTGGTGCTACATGCCACGAGTCTCAAAGAGAACTCGCGTCCGAGTGCGGCGCTTGCCTGCCAAATAGCGGCCGAAATGAAGGCTAAGCTGGTCCTGCTCACTGTGCTGCCCCCAATCGATGAGATGCGGCGCGAGGGGCTGCCTACCGGCATGGATTCGGCCGCGATGCTGGAGCTTCGGCTACTGGCTGCGGAAACCGGCGCCGGCTGCTTCCTCGACATTGAGCCAGTGGTGGCTCACGGCAATCCCGCGATCGAGATTCTTGCAGAGGCTTCGGAGCGCCACGCCGGGCTGATCGTGCTGGGCGCGGCAACGCGCTCATCCTTTGAAAACCTGACCCGCGACCGCACGGTTTACCAGGTGCTGGCGCATGCTCGTTGTCCTGTGCTGACAATCTGCGAGGCGCAGGATATGCCGGGCGAATATGGGATGGAGAATGTTACGAAGCTCGATGGAGGAGATGCGCGGGGCGGAGATGCGCGGGGCGGGGATGCGCGGATGGAGGGCCTCAGCGCTGCAAGCCGGCTGAGATTTTGCGGCGATTTCAGAACGGATGGAGTGGCGCCCTGACACAAGCCCTGCTGTGGGGCCGGCGTCAGGTGGAGAGGAACAAGGACGAGGGAAGGGAACCGTTGCCTGTTAACCCACCCTAGGCGGTCAGGCGTTCGAGCTGGTCAGGCTTGACGATGGTCAGGCTGGTGCCTTTGATGGTGATCCACTGGTCGCGGCGGAACTGGTTGAGAAGCCGGGTGACGGTTTCGCGCGAGGTGCCCGCCATATTGGCGATCTCCTCGTGCGTGAGGGCCATCGTGAAGCGGATCTCCTGCTTTTCGTTGGTTGTGGAGCGTCCCCAGTCCAGCAGGAGGCGCGCCAGACGGCCGGCTGCGGAGCCGGAGAGCGCCAACCTCTTGGCGTCGTGGAATACGGTGAGGTACTCACCCGAGAGCGACTGCGCGGCGTGCATGCTGGCGATGCCGTGGCGGCTCAGGAAATCCACAAACTCCTGCTTGCGGACTGTTTTTACCTGGCAGGGCTCGATGGCTTCGGCGGTGACTTCGTGGGGCACATTGGCGAGGACGGCACTGAGTCCCATAACGTCGCCGGGGCCGGCAATCTTGAGGATCATCGTCTTGCCGTCGCGGGACGTGGAGGAGATTTTGACCTGGCCGAAGCAGATGACGAAGACATTCCTCGCCGCATCGCCCTCTGAAAAGAGCTTGGCCCCCCGCGCGTGGCTCATCATAATGCCAATCCCGTCATAATCCTGAAGTGCTTCGGGCGTCAGATTGCAAAACATGCGCAAATGGCGATGTTCGCAATTCAAGCAATCTTCCGGTGGGTGATGGGAATGGAGTGAGGCCATGCGTTAACCCTGCGTCTGGATGACGTAAACAGTGCGTCTGGATGAAGTATAGCGCACATTCCTGAATCGTCAGACGGGGATCTTCCGCAGGTTATCAAGATACTTCAGTTTGCGCCGGAATTCCTGAGGTTTCCGGTGCCGGCAGCCGGGTTCGCCGTCATGTTTCGGCGTTTGCCCGCTCTGGCCCGCCACTGCGGCGCCGAACAGGCATTGTGCGGGTCATGGCGCAGGAGAGATAGGCCCTGGAAACCTCGCGGGCCAGCTCTCCAAGCAAGCGCATCCGCAACGGCGGATAGTTCTGAAAAATCGGCTTCAAAGCCTCGATTGGCAGCAGTAACAGGGAGCCGGGGGATTGCGCGCAGAGCGTATAGGTGTGGTGGCCGTCGCCGAGGGCGGCGGCCAACTCCACCAGGTCTCCGGGGCGTGCAGGACCCAGGGTCAGCCGCATCTGGAACCGCTCGGCTTTGCGCAGAAACAGGCCTGAAACCACGACATAAAGACCCTTGCACTTCTCACACTGGCGAAACACGTTGTCCCCGGTATCGAAATCGATGCAGGCGGCCGCGCCGTTCAGCAGGTCTCCGACCTCGGGTGGACAATCCAACAGTTCCGCCAGCGGATGCGCCGCGACTGCCTTCATACGGTCGGATCTTGCCTCAGCGTGCATGGGCCCATCTTTCATTCCCGGCCAATTGCTCCTGGTGCAATCGATCCGGAAAAGCGGTTCAGTCCAAATAGAAGTGACGCGGCGGTTTTCCAATTTAGGCGGGAAAAATCCCTGCCATGAAAGCCAGGCCGCTAAGCGGCTTCGACGGGAATTGAGGTTTTCGGCTCCTGCGTGCTGGCCACTCCTTCAGGCGGCACGCACAATACAGGTACGCGCGAACGGGCAAGCAACGCGAAAGCTGTCCCATGCGGCCCAGGTGTTCCACTGGTGCGCTTTACGCCGGCTACCAGGATGCAGGGGTGATGCTGCGCAATCGCATCCGCCATTGCATCTGCGGGACTGCCGTCTATCACCATGGAACGCACTTGAACGTCCTGGCTGGCGCGGACGCCAAACTCTTCCAGCGCGGCTGCGCTGGGATTGAGAAACGCGGAGGCCTCAGCGGCCGTGCGGGCGTGGACGACCAGTAACTCGCGTTTGAATGTGCGCGCCAGCGAATAGGCTGCGCCGACCGCAGCCGGCGTGGCCTCATTCCGCTCCATGGCAAGCATGACCGGCCCACCAGGCGTGGGACGAAACTGGCCGGCATTCCAATCCGCGGCGACGGCCAGCACCGGGCACGGCGCCAGCCGCACCAACTGCTCGGCGATTGCGCCCACGACCACAGGGCCGGCGCCCGCCATACCCTTGGTGCCGACAACGATGAGGCCAGCGTTATACTGCCGGGCCACATCCACCAGCATTTGTGCCACAGTCCCCTGGCGAATCTCCGAGTGGCTATGAATTCCCTCGCGCAGCAACTCGCCGGTCAGCTTGTCGAGAACCTCGCGAGCGGCTTCGGTTAGGCTGGTACGAACACGGCCCGGCACGGCATCCACTGCGGCATAGTCGATGGGATCCAGTCCGTGTGCGAGGACAATACGGGCGCCGTAGTTGGTGGCCAGTTTGCGAGCGTATTCCAAGGCTGCTTCCGACTGGCCGTGCAAATCCGTAGCCACCACAATGGTCTTCAAGCCGGTTGCAAAACTCATGGATGCCTCCTGACGCGCGGGCGCGTCTTTCAGGTTCATACCCATTGGACTTCGAGTCTGCGCGTCCGTTACCTGCATGGGCAGTGACCCCTTTCACTCCCGGTTGTGATTGGTATCACAGGGCTTGTGTTCACGCTATTGCCGCCAACGGCCTTAGCGCCCGTCTGCCATGGCGCTGCCAGGGCCGATGGGCGACAATGGGACGGTAGCCGCCAATCCATCTCTGAGTTACGCTCTGGAGAACGTCATGAAGCTCCCTGTTTTGCTTGCAGTAGCCTTTGTCTCAGCCTTGCTTTTCGCTCCAATGAGCGATGGACAGTTAGCCCGGTCGGTCGATCCGCTGCTTGGGGTTTCCGGCGGTGGAAATGTTTTTCCAGGCCCAGTTTTGCCTTTCGGCATGATCAAGCCTGGGCCGGACATGGTTGCGCCGGAAGGCCATGACGGCAACGCGGGGTGGAATGCCGAGGGGGCGATCCGCGGATTCAGCCAGACGCACGTGAGCGGAACGGGCGGCGGGGCCAAATACGGCAATATCCTGGTGCAGGCGTCGACGGGCGAGGTTGCGCCACTGGACTCGGCGTCGCCGCGGGCGGAGGAGAGGGCGTCGGCAGGGCTTTATTCTGTCGAGCTGGCCCGCTACGGCGTAGGCGTTGAGATTACGGCTGCACGGCACTCGGCAATCTACCGGTTTCGCTATCCTGCGGGTGTGAAGGCCAACCTGCTGTTCGATGTGGGGCATTATTTGCTCTCAGGCATTCGAACGGGAGAAGAACAGTCTCTGGTTTCCTCGGAGATCAAGGTTCTTTCTCCGACGGAGGTTGCCGGGGCAACGAGCGTGAAGGGCGGCTGGAATAAGCAGCCGACTCCGTATACGGTTTACTTCTTCGCGAGGACCGATACGCCTGCTGCATCGTGGGGAACGTGGCTGGGGGGCGATCTCAAGCCCGGCAGCAGGAGCGTGAACGGCGAGGCAGAGAGCAAGTCTGGCGCGTGGCTGACCTTTGAGCCGAAGTCAGAGCGGCCGGTGCTGATGAAGATTGGGATTTCTTTTATCAGCGTGGAACAGGCGCGGCGTAATCTGGCTGCGGAGATTCCCGGCTTTGATTTTGCCGCAACGCATGCGGCTGCCGTGGCCAAGTGGAATCGCGCTCTGGGCAAGGTGGAGATCAAAGGCGCAACGGCCGAGCAGGCGCAGATTTTCTACACGGCGCTCTACCACACGATGCTGATGCCTACGGATCGCACCGGCGAGAATCCGCTTTGGAAATCGGCCGAGCCTTACTACGACGACTACTACGCGATCTGGGATATCTTTCGCACGTCGGGGCCGCTGCTGACGCTGATTGCGCCGGAACGTGAGACCGCCATTGTCCGGTCTCTGGTGGACATCTACCGTCACGAGGGTTGGTTGCCAGACGCGCGCAGCGGCAACTACAACGGGCGCACGCAAGGCGGCAGCAATGCTGAGTTCATGATTACCGATGCGTATGTGAAGGGACTGAAGGGCATCGACTGGGCCACTGCCTATGCGGCAGAAGTTCACGATGCGGAGGTGCCGCCGGCCGATCACTTCAAGGAAGGCCGAGGTGGGCTCGATGACTGGCGCACGCTTGGCTACGTTTCAATTGAAGGCTCGGATCGGCCGGGGTCGGTTGACATGGAGTATGCTGCTGACGATTTCGAGATTGCTCTGCTGGCCAGGGGACTGGGCAAGATCGCCGATTACCGGAAGTATCTGACGCGCTCGGGCAACTGGAAGAATTTGTGGGACGCAGACTTTGCCGATGGGGGATTCCAGGGGTTCATTCGGCCGCGGCATCGCGACGGGAGCTGGCTCGAGCCGTTTACCGCAATGGACTTCTGCACGTGGGGCGGGAAGACATTTTATGAAGGAAACTCCTGGACCTACTCGACGTTTGTGCCTCAGGATGTAGCTTCTCTGATTGAGAAATCGGGCGGACCGCAGAAATTTATCGATCGGCTGGATGCGTTTTTCGCTGTTGACGGCCGGTACGACGTAGGCAACGAGCCGGGGTTTCTGGCGCCCTATCTTTACAACTGGACCGGACGCCCGGACAAGACTGCAGAGCACGTGCGGGCGATTATTGCAAAGAGCTATCACGCGGGGCCGAACGGGCTGCCTGGCAACGACGATTCCGGTGCAATGTCTTCCTGGTATGCGTTTGGGCAAATTGGGATATTTCCCAATGCGGGGCAGGATGTCTATTTGATTGGCAGCCCTGCCTTTGGGCAGACCACACTTCACCTGGCGGGCGGGAAGGAATTTGTTGTTGAGGCGCGCAACCTGTCGGCAGATAACATCTACGTGGTTGCGGCGACTTTGAATGGCAAGCCGCTGGATCGCGCCTGGCTGAGGCATAAAGAGATTGCTGCGGGCGGGCGGCTGGTATTGACGATGAGCAAGACGCCGGGGCACTGGGGGCAGAGCAATCTGCCACCTTCAACGGCGGCCTGGCATCGCTAGACGGATTGCGCAGGTCACGCGACGCGGGCGGGAACAATATGCAAGGCACCCGGCTTCACGATCCACTCAGCATCGGGCTTCTGGGTAATATAGTCGTGGCTAATCGTGTCTTGGGTGGCGGGCTCCTGGGCAGCGAACATTGTTGCCAGATTGTCGGCCAGAAGGCCCTGAAATACGACGGCGGTGACGGGGTGGCCATAAAGCCATCCCTGGCCGTAGAGTTGGGGCGAATCCGGGGCAAAGTAGTTGGCTTGATGGTCGTTTTCGACGCCTTCCACAACCACTTCCAGGCCCATGGACTTGGCCATGGCCAGGATCTGAGGAAGAATGGCCACCGCGACGGACTCCGTGCCGATGACCCCGGTGAATGCCTTGTCAATCTTGATGGTGTCGGCAAACATATAGAGCAGCTTGTCGAGGTTTGAGTAGCCTGTGCCGAAATCATCGATATGGATGCTGTGACCCATACGTCGAAGGATGCGAATGGCCTCCATGGCGGCCTCGCTCTTGGCTGCCGACTTTTCGGAGATTTCAATGACCACGCTCTCCGGCTTGACATTATTTTGCCGGAGGGATTCATCCAGCATGGGCAGAAATGCCGGGTCGACCAGGTCCTTTCCCGCAACATTGATGCTGAGACGGAACCCCGGACGGCTCTGGAGGGTGCTTGCAAAGTCATGGAGGGCGCGACGCAACACGAATTTCGTGAGACTGCCAACGAAGCCGCGCTCCTCTGCAATCTTTACAAACACTTCCGGGTCGATCTGGTTGCCTTCGTCGTCGGTCCAGCGCACCAATGCCTCCGCGCCCACGATCTGCCGGGTGGCGAGGACGACGATGGGCTGATAGAAGACCTGCAATTGGTTTCTTGGGATGGCTCGGCGCAGTTGCTGATGCAGGCTCCGTTTGCGGGCGAACAGGAATGAAAACGCGAATCCGATGGTGACGCCGAAGATGCCTCCAGCCGTGGTCGTTCCTTTTACGACATCAATTTCGCCACGCTCGACTACGGCAACAGGCGCAGAGGCTGTCACGCACCTGAATTGCTGAGATGAACACCTTGTTGCGTAGACAGTTTCGTCCATGCGAGCGGCGCCGCTGGAGGTCCAATTCAGTATGTTGTCCAACAGCAATTGGCTGACCGGCAGGCTTGGTTGCTTGTCGTCCGCGCTTTTAAATGAGGCAGAGATTTGCATGGGAAAGGGACCAGGGTTTGCGGGCACGCTGGAGGCGAAGGCCACGTAGGTAGTGCCGACCTGGAGGAACTCTTCCTTGCCGGGGCCAGCACTTCGCACTGTGGGGAGATAGCTGTAGGTAACGGCACCGTCCTCGAAGCGGAAATCCGGTTTGCGGAGTGCAATGGTCCGCGCCGGATGCCCGGCCGCGACTGAGCAGTCGATCTTTCCGTTGCGGATGCGCCCGGCATCTTTAAGGTATTGCGAGCGAGAGACAAGCCCGCGATAGTAGGCGATTTCCGCGTCTGAACAGTAGGGATACGGCACAGCATTGAGGTCGTTTATCACGCTACGCGCTTCCGCAAGAGATGCGTCGTCCTGCGCAGCTGTGAGGCCGGCGTACCGCTCCAGCCAGTTCGTTGCCGCCCGGAGCGAAAGGGCACAACCCAGGACATAGCCAGTGGCCAGCCCGCCTGCTACGAAGACCAGCGTCACCACTTTAGCGATCTGAACGCGTTGTCTGAAAGTTTTACGCATATCGAGATTACACAAAAGCTTCCCGGGGCCCGCACGCCAGCGGTTGCCTGCACCTTGTGTCTAGGTAACGATCTCTCGGAGAAATAGACAATAACCCTTTTGTGTATCTTTTTGGGCCAATTTGGAATTTCTAATTACGGAAGAACTATGTCCTCACCTATAAGTTGTAATTTTGAGTTCGGCGCGAGGAAGGCTATTTCCCGACAGCAAGACTACCATTACTGTTGCAGCACGACCTGGTCGCCTTCCTTGAGGCCGCTGACGATCTCGGTCGCGGAGCCGTTGGAGAGCCCAACCTTCACCGGAATCTTGCGCGTGCCGTCCTTCTGTGTCTTGTCGGGAATCTGCACGGAAGCGTTCTTCTGGCTATCGTAGGAGACTGCATTCTCGGGGACCGTGAGTACGTCTTTGTGCTCGTCCATCAGGATTTCTGCGTTAGCAGTCATATTGGCTTTGAGCTCGCCGCCGGGGTTGTTGATGGAGACGCGCACCTCGAACGTGGTGACGTTGTCCTTCTCCACGCCCATAGGCGCAATCTTGGTGACCTTGCCATAGAAGAGGCGTCCGCGAAAGCTCTCAACCTTGATGCGCGCCGGCTGGCCCATATACACGTGGGCAATGTCGGCCTCGTCCACCTTGCCCTGCACATAGACCTCGGAGGTATCGCCTTCGGTCATGACCAGAGTGGCTGTGGAGCCGAGGATCAGGATGGAACTGACTGCGTCGCCAATCTCGACATCGCGCGAGAGAATGACGCCGTCCATAGGCGCAACGATGGTGGTGTATCCGAGCTGCTCTTCCAGTTGCTTCAGGCTGGCCTGGCTCTGCATCACCTGTGCCCGTGCCTGCTTGAGTTTGGCCGTGTCGACGCCGACCTGGGCCTGGGAACTGTTTCGGCGCGTGAGCGCGGCCAGGTAGTCCTTGTTTGCGTCGTCAAGAGCCTGCTGGCTCACGATCCCTTCCTTTTGCATGGCGAGGTTGCGGTCAAGCGTGGCCTTGTACATGGGCAGGTCCGGGGCGGCCGCATTCACTTTATCCTGCTCGATATTGGCCTGCAATGTGGCCACGTTTGCCTCGGCGGCGGCCAGTTGGGCGTGTTGGGCTTCTACCTGAGCCTGAATCTCTTCCTGGTCGAGTTGCGCCAGTGGCTGGCCTTTTTTGACGACATTGTTGATGTCGACGTAGAGTTTTTCGACGATTCCAGAGGCCTTGCTCTTGACCTCGACTTCGGTGATGGGCTGGATCTTGCCGGTGGCAACGACCGACCGCGCCACATCGCCACGAGTGACCTTGGCAATTTTGTTGGGGTCGATGGTTGTGCCTTTCACCAGCTTTGCGAGTCCGACACCGGCAACCAGAAGCACCGCAACCGCGCCCATACTCAACCAGATCCAGAATCTTCTACTCTTTCGCAATGTGGCCACAAAGCCTCCTGTAGTCGATGAAATGCGCCTGCCTGCCCCACGCCCGCGTTGCCAGTGAAGCAGTGAATAATGGTCGAGACCGCGGCAGCACCTCGCTGTCACCCGTTACTTTCTACGCAATCGGGGGACGGATGGTTCCCGGCCAGTTTGACGGGAACCGAAAGGCCACCTGCCTCGTATCAATGACCAGCGCACACTTTCGGTATCCAAACGCCATGCAGAACTTCTCAGATACGCTCGGCCAAGTCTTTCGCGCCATGATGGCGAACAAGCTGCGCACCTTCCTGACCATGTTCGGGATTGCCTGGGGCGTAGGTTCTCTGCTGGTGCTTGTGGGCCTTGGCGAGGGTTTTCGCTCGGGCCAGCATCGACAGTTGGCCACCTTAGGCAACGATTTGGTGATGATGTGGAACGGCACCATTCCCGCGCTGGCCAACCAGCACACGGGGTTGCGGCCCTACCAGCTGACGCTGGGCGACGAGGAGGCAATACGCTCACTGCCTGAGATCCGCGCGGTCACAGGCTACCTCTCCCGCAACGATTTGTATCAGGTGAGCGCGTATGGCAACACGTCGGGCCAGGTCCTGGGCGTGGAGGCGAATTACTCGGTAGTGCGGTTTATGCCTATTGCGGAAGGGCGCTTCATCAGCGACAACGATATCGCGCAGCGCCAGCGGGTGGTAGTGCTGGGCTCCAAGAGCGCCACACTGCTGTTTCCAGGCCGTCCCATGCTGGGCGAAACCATCACCATCAATGACGTTGCGTTTACAGTTGTCGGCCGTCTGGACTCCGTTAGCCGCGGCAACAATGACGGCGATAACCAGAAGCTCTACATCCCCCGCAGCATCATGATGGAGATGTTTGCGATGAAGGGCGATAACGTATCCAGGGACGCGCTCAGTTCCATCCAATATCAGCCCCGGACCAAGGGCGATGCTACGGCCGCGGTTGCCGCGGTGCACCAGGTGATTGGGGCGCGCCACGGCTTCGATCCCTCTATGAAAGACGCCTTCGAGGAGTGGGACACAATTGAACAAGAGAAGATGATCGGGGCCATTTTCAATGCGATGGATGTATTTCTGGGCGGCGTGGGCATTGTGACGCTGGGTCTGGGCGCCGTGGGCATCATCAACATCATGCTGGTATCGGTGACGGAGCGAACCCGCGAGATCGGGCTGATGAAGGCGGTGGGCGCCACAAAGAGCAGCGTGCTGGCGCAATTTTTCTGGGAGGGTCTGTTGCTGACCGGCATCAGCGGCATCATCGGAATTGCGATCTCGGCGGGTTTCATGGGTGTGCTGCAGGTTGGGCTTACCGGCAAGATGCCGGGGTGGGATCCGCCGCGGCTTGTTCCCTGGTCGGCTGCGCTGGCGCTGGGATCGCTGGTGATTTGCGGCGTGGTGGCCGGGCTTTATCCAGCCAGCAAAGCGGCGCAAATGGATCCGATTGAGGCGCTGCGGAGGGAATGAAACAGGCAGGGAGCAGGGAACGGAAAAGTTACCGCGAGGGTAAGCAGAGATCATGTTGAAGGACATTTTAGGGCAGGCGTGGGAAGCGATGGTGTACAACCGCCGGCGCACTGCAATCACCATGATCGGGATGGCATGGGGTATTGCCACGGTTGTGCTGCTGCTGGCCTATGGCGCCGGGTTCAGCCGCGCCATCGAGAACATCTTTGCGCAGTGGGGGACCAACACCGTTGGATTCTTTCCGGGGCGCACCAGCCAGCAGGCCGGCGGCGACAAGGCAGGCGTGAAGGTCCAATTCACTATGGACGACGTGGACCGCGTCGCCAACGGCGTTCCCGGCGTGTTTCATATTTCGCCCGTGGTCTGGAAGGACGTGACGGTACAGAACGACCTGCATACCTACACCTGGACCGTAAATGGTGTTCGGCCCTCTTTTCAGGACATCTGGAAGCTGAACACCGAAGCGGGGCGCTTTTTTAACGGCGCACAGGACCAACAGAGGGCTCACGTTTGCGTGATCGGGTCGGAGGCAAAGACCAAGCTGTTCTCTGGCGCCTGGGCGATTGGCGAGCCCATCCGCCTGAACGGCGTGAGTTTTACCATCATCGGCGTGATGAGCCCCAAGATGCAGGAGGGGGACAACGACCGGAACCGGCAGATTTACATTCCCTTCAATACAATGAGCGATCTGGTCGACACGCACTATCTCAGCGGTGTTTGGTTCAACTATCGCGGCGACCATGAGCTGGTGGAGAAGAGCCTGCGCGAAACCATGGGCGCGGCCCACCACTTCCGTCCCTCGGATCACAACGCCATCTACGTCGCCAATCTGATGACGCAATTGGCGCAGTTTCACATGCTGGCGATCGCGCTGCAGGTGCTGCTCTCAATGGTTGGTGCGCTGACGCTGGGCATTGCCGGCATTGGCCTGATGAACATCATGCTGGTCGCAGTGCAGCAGCGAACACGCGAGATTGGCGTGGAGAAAGCGCTGGGCGCGCGCAGGCACCACATTATCATTCAGTTTCTTGCCGAAGCGATGGCAATTACGGGTGTGGGCGGCGTTGGCGGCATCGCGCTGGCGTATCTGGTCTCGGCGATGGTGGGGCGTATTACGTTTTACAGCGCCCTGGCCAAGAATGCTACGGACGCGGATATACAACTGCTGATTTCTCCCACATCGGTGCTAGTGGCCACGGTGATTCTGGTGATTACCGGCCTGGTGAGCGGCATGATTCCGGCTATCCGCGCCGCCAACCTGGACCCGATTGAAGCCCTGCGTTACGAGTAAGAGCCTGAGTGTACATTCGGCTGCCAGATGCGCTACCCTTGCCGGGCATGAAAAACCTGAAAAAATCCCGTGTTCTATCGATTTTTCCGATCATTCTGGCGTGCCTGTCGCCGATTCTCTGCGGTACCGTTCAAGCCCAGGCTCCTGTGCCCGACTCCCCGGCCATTGAGGCCCAAGCCCACGCAATGGTGGCGAAGCTAACCCTGGAGCAGAAGATTGAGCTGATTGGCGGGGTCGACTCGATGTACACCCATGCCATGCCGTCCATCGATTTGCCGCGCTTCAAGATGTCGGACGCCTCGGTTGGCGTGCGCACGTGGGGGCCAACCACCGCCTATGCCGGCGGCGTGGCGCTTGCCGCCACCTGGGATCCAGGTTTTGCGCGTGCACTGGGCGAAGGACTGGGTAAGGATGCCCGCGCGCGCAACGTCAATTTTCTGCTAGGGCCTGGCGTGAATATTGCCCGCTCGCCCATCGCCGGCCGCAATTTCGAATATCTGTCCGAGGATCCCTATCTCAACGGCGCCCTCGTCGTTCCCTACATCGAGGGTGTGCAGTCGGAGGGCGTGATCGCGACGGTGAAGCACTACGCACTCAACAATCAGGAGTTTAACCGGCACAACGCCAGCTCCGACGTGGACGAGCGCACCATGCGCGAAATCTATTTGCCCGCATTCGAAGCGGCCGTCGTCAAAGGTCACGTCGACGCGGTGATGAACTCCTACAATTTGCTCAACGGTGTCCATGCAACGCAGAACGAGTTCCTGAACCTCAAAGTTCTGAAGGGCGAGTGGGGCTTCAAGGGCGTGCTGATGTCGGATTGGGATGCCACCTATGACGGCGTAGCCGCGGCCAACAACGGGCTCGACCTGGAGATGCCCAGCCCCAAATTCATGAACCTGAAGAATCTTGTTCCAGCCGTGAAGAGCGGCGAAGTGAAGGAATCGACGATCGACGACAAGGTGCTGCGCTTGATCCGCACCGAGCTTCGCTACGGATTCACGGAGCGCCCGCAGTTCGATCCCGCTGACTCGACGTACTCGGTTGCCGATCGCGCGATCGCTTTGCAAGGCGCTCTTGAAAGCATCACGCTGCTCAAAAACGAAGGCCACCTGCTTCCGCTCGATCCGGCGAAAATCAAGACGGTTGCGATCATTGGTCCCGACGCCTTTCCGGCAATACCCGGTGGCGGTGGCTCTTCTGAGGCAACTCCCTTCGAGTCCGTCTCGACCGTTACCGGCATTGGTAACTTTCTGGGGCCGAATGTACACCTGCTCTACAGCCGCGGGCTTCCTGACATGATGGACGTCTTCCGGAGGACCAACTGGGGGAATGGCGTCAAGGTCGAAACTTTCCTCAGCCGCGACTTTACGGGGACGCCTGAAACAGCCACCCACCGCAACATTGCGGAATGGAAGCCGGTGCGGTGGGAGCCTGGCGCGGGGACGCCTCGCAGCATCCGCTATACGGCGGTCTATACGGCGAAAGATGCCGGCAAATACCTGATCCTTGCAGCCGCCTCGGGCGATGACACGTTTACGGTTTCCGTCGATGGCAAGCAGGTTCTCGACCAGGTTCATGCCGAAGGGCAAGTGCCGCAGTACACCTCGATTGACCTGAGCGCCGGCCAGACCGCCAGCATCCAAGCCGACTATAAACCCTATGCCGCGGATACCCACTTCGGATTGGGCATTGTCAGTGAGTCCGATCTTGTGTCCGCCGACGCAAAGCAGTTTGCGAAGCTCGCCGATGCTGTGGTGGTTGCAGTCGGCTTCGATGCGACGACCGAGGGCGAGGGCCACGATCGCACCTTTAAGCTGCCCTGGGGTCAGGATGCGCTGGTCGAAGCGATCGCGGCGGAGAATCCACACACCATCGTCACGCTGACCGGCGGCGGTGGCATGAACGTGCTCCACTGGCTCGACAAGGTGCCAGCGCTGTTGCACACCTGGTATCCGGGGCAAGAGGGCGGTACGGCTGTTGCTGAAGTGATTTTCGGCAAGCAGAATCCCGAAGGCAAGCTGCCCGTCAGCTTTGACCGCGACTGGGCCGACAACCCCTCGTACCCGTACTACTATGGAGTGCCCGGCGGCGACACGATTCTCCACACGATCGGAGCCGACGGCAAGCCGCTCGATTACACGGTTCCCCACATCAAGTACGAGGATCGCCTGATGGTGGGCTATCGCTACTGGACAACCACCGGGAAGCATCCGCTGTTTCCGTTCGGCTTCGGGCTCAGCTACACGACGTTCGGCTTTGCCAACCTGGAGGCGCCGGCGACGGCTGCTTCGGGCTCAACGGTTGCGGTTAGCTTTGACGTGACCAACACGGGCAGCGTGGCTGGAGCCGAAGTGGCACAGCTCTACGTCTCTGACCCATCAGCGAAGGCCACGCGGCCGGAACGCGAATTGAAGGGCTTCGAGAAGGTCCGCCTCGCACCCGGCGAAACCAAGCACGTAACTCTCGACCTGGACGCCCGCGCCTTCAGCTACTGGGACGAAGCTGCCCACAAGTGGACCATCGATCCGGGCAAGTTCGTGGTTCTGGTTGGGGATTCGAGCGAAAACACGCCGCTTCATGCGGACCTGACACTGAACTAGCATCAGGGTTGCCCTGACCACACGGCCCGTCCTTTTGAAGGATGGGCCGTTGTGTTTTTGGGAATCGGCCGCGTAGAAAATCACACGCAAGTTATGATCAATCTATGAAACGCGTTCTTTTGTCGTGGAGCAGCGGTAAGGATAGTGCCTGGACGCTTCAATTGCTGCGCCGTGATCCCGCAATTGAGCTTTGTGGGCTGCTGACCACACTGAACTCTGAATTCGATCGCGTGGCGATGCACGGCACACGCCATGCGGTGCTGGAAGCGCAGGCGCGCGCGGCTGAATTGCCGCTGTGGGTTGTACCGCTTCCATGGCCATGCTCGAACGAAGACTATGAGCAGCGAATGGCAGAGGTTTGTGGGCGCGCGGTTGCCGAGAAGATCGATGCAGTTGCATTCGGCGACCTTTTTCTTCCCGACGTGCGCGCCTATCGCGAGAACCAGCTGAAACCTACAGGCCTGGAACCGCTGTTTCCGCTTTGGAAGATTCCGACGGATTCGCTTGCGCGCGAAATGATTGCCGGCGGTTTGCGTGCGCGCCTCTCCTGCGTAGACACAAAGCAACTGCCGGCCGCGTTTGCGGGGCGCGAGTTCGATGCCGCGCTGTTGAGCGATCTGCCAGCGCATGCCGATCCCTGCGGAGAGCGCGGCGAGTTTCATACGTGCGTCTATGCGGGGCCGATGTTTACCGCTCCACTCGCACTTGAAACGGGAGAGGTCGTGGATCGCGACGGCTTTGTCTTCGCGGACTTTCAATTAATGGTCAATACGTAGCGCGGCCTCCGCTTACGTCGTAGCACTGCCCGGTGACGAACGAGCAGTCGCGGCTGGAGAGGAAGTGAACCACGGCTGCGACCTCTTCCGGCTGGCCGGTGCGCTTCATGGGAATGCGCTGCACCATGTAGTCCACCTGTGCAGGCGTTAACTGCTCCAGAATTTTGGTGCGGATTACGGCTGGCGTTACGGTGTTGATGCAGATACCCTCGGTTGCGACTTCCTTGGCGATTGACTTGGTCAATCCTATGACGGCAGCCTTTGACGCGGAGTAGGCGACCATGTTTGGATTGCCTTCCTTGCCGGCGATTGACGCAATGTTCACGATGCGCCCGTAGCCCTTGCTTCGCATGGGCGGCAGCACGGCGCGGCACATATAGAACGGGGCGTTGATGTTGAGGTCCATGACGCGGAGCCAGTCTGAGTCCGTCTGCTCCCAGATGGGCGCGGCTTTGCCCGCGATGCCGGCGTTGTTGACGAGAATCTCCAGCGAGCCGGTTGTCGCGAGAACCTTTGCCACGGCGGCTTCAACCTGTTCTGGCCTGGTCACGTCGAGCATCAGCGGAAATGCGCCGTCGCCGATTTTGTCCGCCACGGTCCTGGCCGCATCGGGGTCGATGTCGGCCACCGCGACCCGTGCCCCGGCCGCCGCGAGGCGTTGCGCAATGGCTTCGCCAATACCAGTTCCTGCTCCTGTCACAATTGCTGTCTGTCCTGTCAGTTCAAACATCTCTTATACCGTTTCCTTTACCAGCGCTAAATTTGCGCAACCCGCTTAACCCGGCCGCAAGAATGTAGACACGACGAGGATGGGGCTCCGGGTCTCATGCAATCCCGAATCGCCCTATATGCGCACAAAAATTCTTTTCCTGAACATCCAATAGAGGATAAGCCAGTATGCACACATGGTAAAAGCGCCCAGCACTGTTGGCTGCAGGCCCGGCCCCAGGAAGTTGAGCGCATCCATGCCAAGGTGAATGCGAATGCTGCTCTCGATAAAGTTTCGGGACAGCTCTGCCATTACGTATGCGGTGATGGAGTTCATGCCGACGACTACCAGCGGAAACGCGATGCGGCGATGCTTTTTGACATCGATGATCCATGAGAACGCGGCGAGGAAGAGGAAGCATACGCCGCCGCTCCACAGGGTCCATGCGGGGGTCCAGATGCGCTTGACGATGGGGCAGATGCCGGTGAAGTGGAGCAGCAGGCCGGCAGCGCACAATGCGGCTGCGGCAATGAGGAATTTGCGTACGGGGATTTTGGGGGCTGCGTCCTGAAACCAGCGTCCGGCCGCCAATCCGAGCAGCATGGTGCCTAGCGTGGGAATAAAGCTCAGCGTGAGGTAGCCGCCGCCGTTGAAGACGAAGCGGCTGGTGCGCGGGAACAAGTTGAGGAACCAGACATCGAAGGCCTGGCCGAGATTGCTGTTCTTGTTCCAGTGCGCGGCGAATCCAGTGAAGAGGTGCTGATGCCAGTTTGCAGGCACGCCCACGGCGGCCCAATCGAAGTTTGCGCCCGGTGCGGGGTAGAGCGCCCAGGCCAGCCAATAGCCGAACAGGATCGCCGCAAACGAGATCCACTGCCAGCGCGGCCGAACAAATGCAAGCAGAAACGCAAACGTGTACCCGAGTCCAATTTGCGTGAGCGTGTCTTCAAAGGTGAAGTATGTGATGGGGCCGTTGGTGGAGCGGAGGAAGATGCCGAGCGCGATCAAGACCAGGCTGCGCCAGATGGTGTGCATCAGCATGTGCCGGAAGCTCTCGCCCTTGCGCTGGCGGCTCTTGAGCGAATAGGGAAGCGCCACGCCGACGAGAAATGTGAAGCCCGGCTGGATGGTGTCGTGGAGGCTCATGCCAGTCCACTCCACGTGGGTCTGGTTGTAGGCGAGAAAACGCCAGATCGCGCTACCCGGATAGGCTGCGGCCGCATGGGAAAACTGCAGCACCTCGCCCATCATCAAGACCATAACGAGGCCGCGGTATGCATCGACGGCGACGTTACGCTGCTGTTCTGTGGCGGCGCGCCCTACGAGATCGCTCATGCACGCATCCTCTCCGCGGAGCGCCCCATCCGTCAATGATTATTTAATCTGCACTGCAGTCTAGCGCAGGCTCCGCAGGGCGGGATAGAGCTTGCGCCACTGGGCATATCCGGACTTGTAGGCGGCAACATCGGCCGGGTCGGGCTCGATGCGCTGCGCGACCTCGATGGCCTGGCCGCATGCTTCGTCGAGATTGGCCCAGTGGCCTGCACCAACGCCGGCCATCAGCGCGCAGCCGAAGGCGCCGCCCTCTTCGGCCGTCAACACTTCGACGGCGTGTCCATAGATTCCGGCCTGAATCCGCCGCCACAAAGCGCCACGGGCTCCGCCGCCGCCCAGCCGGATGCCGCTTACGGGAATTCCAAGCTCGGCGAAGAGCGTGAAGGTGTCTTGAAGCGAATAGGCCACGCCTTCCAGCACGGCGCGGACGAAGTGCGCTGCGGTGTGGTTGGCGCCGATGCCCGCGAAGGCCGCGCGCACCTCGGGGTCCAGATGCGGCGTGCGCTCGCCAAGCAGGTAGGGCGCCCATTCGAGGCCCTCGCTGCCGGCAGGAATCTTTGCTGCGTCCGCATTGAGTGCGTCATAACTCTCGCCAGCGAAGAACGTCTCCTTGAGCCAACTCAAGCTCAGTCCCGCGCTTTGCGTTACGCCCATCACGTGCCACAGGCCCGGTACGGCGTGGCAGAAGGTGTGCAGGCGGCCCTTCGGGTCCTTAGTCGGCTTGGCCGTTGCTGCAAACACAACACCCGATGTGCCAATGGTTGCCGAGACCGAACCCGGCTGCAAAATGCCCATGCCCACTGCGCCCGCGCCCTGGTCTCCTGCGCCGGCGGCAACAGGTGTCCCTGCCTTGAGTCCCGTGAGTCCCGCAGCCTGCTCGCTGATGCGCGCACAAATCTCCGGGGACTCGAAGACACGCGGCAGCCAGCTCTCCTTGATGCCCGCAGCCTCGGCCACCTCGCGCGACCAGCAGCGGTGCGTCACGTCGAGCAGCAGCGTGCCGGACGCTTCCTGCACGTCGATGGCGAACTCGCCGGTGAGCCGGTAGCGCACGTAGTCCTTGGGACACATGATGTGGGCGATCTTCGCGAAGATCGCGGGCTCATGCGTCTTGACCCACAGGAGTTTTGTCAGCGTGAAGTTGGGCAGCGCGGGGTTGCATGTGAGTTCGATGAGGCGCTCGTAGCCAATGCGTTCGGTGAGCCAGTCGCACTCGGGCTGGGTGCGTGTGTCGCACCAGATGAGCGACGGGCGTAGTACCGCGCCGTTTTCATCCAGCATGACCGCGCCGTGCATCTGGCCGGTGAGGGCGAGGGCGGCGATGGGCTCCCTGGGCTCAGGCGTGGCGGCCAGTGCACCGCGAATGGCCTCCTGCGCGGCGCGCCACCAGTCTTCCGGGTCCTGCTCCGCCCATCCTGGATGCTCTGCGCGAAAGGGCGCGTGTGTACTGGATGCCGTGCCCAGCAGCTTGCCTGCTGCATTCACTACAACGGCTCGCGTGCCACCCGTTCCCACATCCATTCCAAGGAACCACATAGCTGAACTCCCCCTATATAAATCGCTTTTCCCTAGCGCAGAGAGCATAGCAGCTTATGCGGTCCCTGGAAAAGCGGCGCGCATTTGCCAGCGTCGCTCAACAGTTTCATGCTTCCGGTGCCGTGGGGAGCTGTCGCGGCTTCAGGGCGAGCACGACAATCACGACCGCCGACATCGCGCACATGGCGCCCACGGTGTATAACCCGGGGGCGTAACTGCCCCACTTGTCCTTCATCCAGCCGATCAGAACCGGTCCGACGAACCCGCCTACGTTCCCCATGGAGTTGATGAGCGCGATTCCCGCGGCGGCGCCGGCGCCGGTGAGGAACATGCTCGGCATGGCCCACACGGGGCCCTTGGTTCCATTGACGCCGATGTTCACCAGTGTGAGTGCGAGAATTACTCCGAGCGCGGCCTGCGCTTCGCCGGCCCACACGAATCCGATGAAGGCAACAAGGCAGGGAATCGCCACGTGCCATGTGCGCTCAAGAGTGATATCGGAGTGACGCGCCCAGAGGATCATTGCCGCAACGGCTACAAGGCTGGGAGCGGAGTTGAGCCACCCGATGGTCAACGCTGAAAATCCAAACTGCTTGAGGATGAGCGGTGACCACAGTCCAAGCACGTAGAGTCCGGCGGACGATCCTGCGTACACCAGTGCGAGCGCCAGCACGCGGGGATCGCGAAGGGCATTCCACACGCTCCCGCGTTTGCCATCGCCCTTCGCTGTATGGGTGCTTGCTTCAATACTTTCGGCGTCTAGCGTCGCCACCAGCCATTGGCGCTCTTCGGCATCCAGCCATTTAGCGCCCGCGGGTTTGTCGGTCAGAACTTTGTAGGTGAGAAAGCCGAGCACGATGGCTGGCAGCGCTTCAATAATGTAGAGCCACTGCCAGTTCATCAGTCCGAGGAATCGCGGCAGCTCCATCAATGCTCCTGAAATCGGCGAACCGATCGCGGTGGAGAGCGGTGCGGCGGCCATGAACACTGCAATTGCCTGAGCCCGCTCGCGTGCAGGAAACCACAGACTGAGATAAAAAATCGTCCCTGGAAAGAATCCCGACTCCGCCAGGCCGAGCATGAAGCGCAGCGTGTAAAAGCTGTGCGGCCCGATCACAAACGCCGATGCAACGGACACCAGTCCCCACACAATGACAACGCGCGCAATCCACACTCGCGCGCCCACTCGCACCATGATCAGATTAGCGGGGACCTGAAAAATGATGTAGCCGAGAAAGAAGATTCCGCTTCCAAAGCCATATGCCGACGACGTGAGGCCGATAGCCTGGTTCATGCTGAAGGCCGCAAACCCAACATTCACGCGGTCAAGAAAACTGACAAAGTACAACAGCATGACGAACGGAAGGATCCGCAAGCGCAGTTTGCGCGTGACGCGGGCTTCTATATCGGACATTGCGGCCAGTGCGCTCACGCAGTCGCCAGCGGCTTCCTTGCCGCTGCTGCAATTTCAGCGCATACCGCCCCCGTGACTTCGGCGGTCATTGCCGTGCCGCCCAGGTCGCGTGTATGCAGCTTTTCGTTTGCGGTCACGTGTTCGATGGACTGCATCAGCCTGCGTGCGGCTGCCGTCTCGCCCAGGTGGTCGAGCATCATCACGCATGTCCAGAAGGTCCCGACCGGGTTGGCGACGCCCTTGCCCATGATGTCGAAGGCTGAGCCATGAATCGGCTCGAACATGGATGGTGCCGCACGCTCAGGGTTGATGTTGGCTGTGGGCCCAATGCCGAGGCTTCCAGCGAGCGCGGCGGCCAGATCGCTAAGAATGTCGGCGTGCAGATTCGTGGCCACAATCGTATCCAGCGATGCGGGGCGGGTAACCATGCGCGCTGCGGCTGCGTCGACCATCTCCTTGTCCCACTTCACGTCGGGAAAATCCTTGGCTACTTCGCTGGCAACTTCGTCCCACATTACCATTGCGTGGCGCTGCGCATTGCTCTTGGTGACCAGCGTGAGCAGCTTGCGCGGGCGCGACTGGGCCAGCTTGAAGCCGAAGCGCTGAATACGCTCTACGCCGGCACGCGTCATCACGGAGAGATCTGTGGCGACTTCGATGGGGAGTCCCTGATGTACGCGGCCACCGGCGCCGGAGTACTCGCCCTCAGAGTTCTCGCGCACAATCACCCAGTTGAGATCCTCGGCCTTGCAGCGCTTCAGCGGTGCATCAATGCCGGGCAGAATTCTGGTGGGGCGCACGTTGGCGTACTGGTCGAGGCCCTGGCAGATCTTGAGCCGCAGTCCCCACAGCGTGATGTGGTCGGGAATATCCGGATCGCCCGCAGAGCCGAAGAGGATCGCGTCCTTGCCTCTGAGAGCATCGAGGCCGTTGGCGGGCATCATCTCGCCGTGCTCGCGGTAGTAGTCGCCGCCCCACGGGAATTGCTCGAACTCAAAGGCGAATTTTTCTTCTGACGCTGCCAGCGCTTCCAGAACCTGCCGGCCGGCGGGCACAACTTCTTTGCCAATTCCATCCCCCGGCACCAACGCAATCCGATATGTCTTCATTCCCACCCCTCTCAACGCCACTGACAATCCGAAAAATGGACGATCAAAATGGACGATCGATCTAGCACGCCAATTCTACCTTCGCTGCGCCATGTCCTGCAGATCGCCCCTTTTCGCGCGAGTGGTTCCGGCACGCGGTTTGTCATTCTTCTTCACTCAGGAATTCGCGTCTCTCATCATCGCCGCGCCTGGCTGCGCACCAGTCGCCTTGGTGATTCGGCAACTGCCATAAGTTGAACGTGGGAAGCTGTAGCAGGAGGAGGAGCGTAGCGCACCCACTTCTCTTCCTCGTAGACCTGAGGCAGCGTCACCGGTTGGCCGCTCAGTTTCACCGTTTCATGAATCAGGGAGTTCTCCGGGATTACTCTCACCCATTTACCGCGCGGCAGACCCCAGCGGCCGTACTTCTTGCGCGGAAAGTACTCAAGGAGCCACCACCAGAAACCTTGCAGCGACTTATGAAGAATCCCGTGCGGATCGGGCGGCACATACTTGGGAAGAAACGGAGGTGGCGATTGCTGGCCTAGTACGATTTCGGCGCGGTTGGCGTCGACCATGAGCCCCTGTTTGATGGCTTCGACGAGCAGCCATTCGAAGGAGATCTTCGAGAGCCCGGCGCTCTGCTCGCAGTAACTGCCTCCGATGTCCGAATGCACGCCCGTGAACCACACCTGACGGATATCCTGCCCCGCGCAGCCGCCGGATGCTGCCAACGACGGCCCCCACAGGTTGTCCTGGTAGCAGCAGCGGCGTTCGTGGATAGAGACCGCGTGACGCCCGGTGCGGATGATCGGATTCTGCCCGTTGAAGCGCAACTCGATTTGGTCATAAATCCACCCATAGGAACTGACCGTGTCCCAAACGCCGCAGAAGTGCACCTCCACCTCGCGCGAGAATGCATATTTGAAGGCGTCTTCAGCGGCGAATGTCGCCTCCTGCCCCTTCGGGCTTTTGGTCATCTTCGCGTAGAGGCGGAGAATATATGGAATCAGTTGTTCGTTGCCGGGTTCGAGCAATCCATATACGTGCAGCAGGCTGCCGACGGCGCGCGCGGTATAGGAACCGCGGCTGAAACCAAAGAGGAAGATACGGTCTCCGTCTTCGTAAGTATTCATCAAATATCGGTAGGCGTCGCCCACGTTGTCCAGCAGTCCCGTGCCGCAGGCGAGGCCTATCAATTGCGACCACCATTTTTCAATAAGGCCATGGGCGTTAGGCGACCCCATGGTGCCGACACCGGGATGGTAATAGGCAATCTGCTCCGCACTGATCGCAAGAGTGTTGTACAGCTTGACGACGTTTGAATCCGTGTCAGGTTTGTCAAAGTCATTTCCTGTGCCATCACAGCAGATTACGATGTTCTTTGACATGGGTCTCCTTTCGTTTCGGTTCAGTCATCGAGGTTGTGTTTATGGGCTTCCAGGGAAATCGAAAGCATAGCACGCTTGCAGCAAATGTGGCATGACTCAGGCAAACAGTCGCGCCGGGCATGGTCGCAGAAACTGCGAATACCGCGATAAGAAACGCCGGTCCGCTCTGTGACCCAAGGCACAGAGCCTCTGCCGTGGGCGAGCGACAATAGTATGTAAAGCTCGCCGGCCCTCGTGCTGGGCGTCCAGGAGGATTTCCCCATGAGCGATCTGGCCCCTTTGGCTGAAGCCGTTGCCGTGGACCCGCTGGTCGGGCACCCTCCCGATTTCCACGTCTTTCACGAGTTCATTGAGCGCTGCAAGAACCTGCCCGCGGTGACCACTGCGGTAGTATGGCCGCTTTCCGATGTCGCTCTGAGAGGCGCGGCAGAAGCCGCAGTCGCCGGGCTTATCAAGCCCACGCTCATTGGCCCCGGAGCCGCGATGAAGGCCCTGGCCGCAGAGATTGGTGTCGACATCAGCACCTATCCCATCCTCGAAGCTGACACGGAGGCAAAGGCCGCCGAGGCGGCTGTAGTGATGTGCCGCTCTGGCAATGCCCAGGCACTGATGAAGGGCAGCCTGCACACCGACGAGCTGTTGAAGCCCGCGATGGAGCGCGATACCGGACTTCGCACTGCCCGCCGCATCAGCCATGTGTTCATCATGGATACGCCTGCCTACGCGCGCACGCTGATGATCACCGACGCAGCTATCAACATTACGCCCGAGCTGGAAGACAAGGTCGACATCGTTCAGAACGCGATTGATCTGGCGCACGCGCTCGGCATCCCTGAGCCCAAGGTTGCGCTGCTCTCGGCCATTGAGACAGTCAATCCCAAGATCAAGTCCACGCTTGACGCCGCCGCTCTGTGCAAGATGGCCGACCGCGGCCAGATTACCGGCGGCATTCTCGACGGACCACTGGCCTTCGATACGGCGGTCAGCGTGAAGGCGGCCGCGATCAAGAATCTGGTCTCGCCGGTGACCGGACAAGCCGACATTCTGGTGGTTCCCGATCTGGAGAGCGGCAATATGCTGGCCAAGCAGCTTGAGTACCTGGGCGGCGCGCAACTGGCCGGTATTGTCCTGGGCGCGCGCGTACCGACCATTCTTACCAGCCGGGCTGACTCGGCAGAGACGCGGCTGACCAGTTGCGCCGTCGCCGTGCTGCTGCACTATGGGACGCATCCGGTGGTCAAGGTTTAGAGCCTGTTATCAACTATGGAACGGGTGGCGACGCATTGCGGACCTTGCACGAAGAGCTTGCGTTTGCGGGATCGATCCATAGAGCGTCTTAGCTTCCAATCTATCTTGGCCTTCCAGCAGCGTGAATTCTGTCCAGGGTAAAGGCGAATCCGGTTTAATTACTGGGCTCGAGGCGGGCCTGCGGGTGAGGTGGACTTAACTCGCCTACTCTTGATGCAGCAGAAAGGTCAACACTACGATCGTCAAAGTTTGGAGAGTCGAGCGCTTTTCTGCGAAACTTTGGGCATGTCCCTCACGTTGCCGGCACTGATCTTCGACCTCGACGGAACGCTCACCGACTCCAAGCCCGGCATCCTCGGCTGTCTGCGCAAGGTTCTTGACGATCGGGGTATGGGTGACCAGGGCCCGCTAGACCGCTTCATTGGCCCTCCGGTCGAAGAGTGGGTCGTCGAACTGCTGCCCAATGCGAGCCAAGAGGAGCGAATTACTTTGGCCAGCGACTACCGTGCCTGCTACGACCGCGAAGGCTGGCGGAACAACTCGGTCTTTCCGGGCGTACGCGAGATGCTCGTCGAGCTGCACCGGCAGGGATTCCCGCTCTACGTCTGCACATCCAAGCAGCAGCATTTTGCTGTGCGTATTCTCGATGCGTTTGAACTGTCGGGGCTCTTTACAGCAATCTACGGCGACAAGGCTGAATACGCGACGCACAGCAAGGTAGATCTGCTGGCGAATGTTTTGGGTGAGCGCTCGCTCGGGCCCAGCTCGGCCTGGATGATCGGCGACCGCAGCTTTGATATCGACGCGGCCCACGCCAACCGGCTGCGCTGCCTCGCCGCTGCCTGGGGCTACGGCACGCCGGATGAGTGCGCGCAGGCCGACGCAGTGGCTGCCACGCCAGCCCATGTTCCCGCGCTTGTGTTGCCTCGGAATATCGAGACAGATACGTCGAACAACGCTTGCATCCCGGTCGCATAATAGCGCTGGGGTTGAGATAAGTTCAGGCAGTCCAGTGCGCCGATCGCAGGCACGCGCGAAAAAACCGCCTGCTCGCATTTGCATCTCGTTGGAGGGAACGACCCAAAGGGGTTGGACCCGAGGGCTAATTGCAATGAAGCCCCGACGGCATGCTCCAGGGTCGAAAAGCGACCTCCAAAAGCCGATTTGAAGATATTGATTCCCCTCCGCCGCAAGACGAAGATTCAAAATGGCTGTGCAGAATGAAGGCCCATAGTGCGAGCGCTGCTTCCTGTGGGAAACAGGAGAGTTTTTAACATTAAATCAATATTTATCGCTTTGCATGCAATCAACTCGTTTATATACAGCATATAAATAAAATGATTGACAATCGTATTTGAATCGGGGTATTGTGGAGTCGGTAACAACAAACGTCAAGGAGGTACTCCATGCGTCATATGCTCGCCAGCACACTTGTTTTATCGTCGATGTTGCTCCCCGCAATGGCCAAAGCCAGCACCTCGGCGGACGACGTCACAGCTGCCACCCCCACCCTCCGCGTAAGCAGCGGAGTCACCGCTCCCTCGCTCATTGATTCCGTCGCGATTCCACTTCCGGAGGGCCTTGCCAGAACCTTCATGCCCATGAATTCCGAGGTTGGACTCTCTCTCACCGTCGACAGCAACGGCCAGGCAAAGGACGTCAAGGTTGTCAGGCCGTCAAACCCTTACTGGGATGCGCGCGTGGTTGAAGCAATCCAGAAGTCGCACTTCCATCCCGGGATGGTGGACAACACGCCCGTTCCCGTGGAGATGAACCTTACCGTCCAGATCGCCCACTAAACACAAGCCCTCCCGATAACCAGGCCTGCCCGGGAGACTCAACCGTCTCCCGGGTGAGCTTAAGCCAGTCTGTCATAGGTTTGCCCATGCGCCGCCGACAGAAGCTGTTTACTGCTTAAGGAATTTCACGACCACTGGCCCCATCTCGGCGGTGCATTGCTCGGGAGCCAGGTGCCCGCACCCATTAAACACGTTCAGCTCTGACTGCGGAACCAGCATGTGCATCTTCTGGCCCTGCTCGAGCGGCGTGATCTGGTCCTTTCCTCCCCACAGCAGCAGCACGGGCATTTTCAGCTTCGGCAATAGCTTGTCGGTCGCGTCCTGTCCGGTCAGCATGGTGTCGAGCGCACGCCGAATGATCCACGCACGCTGCGCCGAAAAGCGCAGAATGTCCTGCGCAACGAATCCAGGAATCCGCGGCGGATGCGGCATCAGAAGCGCTTCCAACTGGTCCAGTTGTGCGGGCGTTCTGGGAATGAAGAGGTTCGTATCCCAGGCCGGCCTCTCGTCGAGACCGGCGGAGTCAAAGAGCATCAGCCGACGGACCCGCTCGGGATGCGCGGCTGCAATGATTTGTGCAATCCATCCGCCCATGGACCATCCGCCCAGATCCACTTGCTTTAACCCGAGCGCGTCCATAAAGCCCACCACCGCGCCTGCTTCGTCGCGCACCGAGTAGGAGAAGTCCGCTGGCTTGTCGCTGCGTCCGTATCCGAACAGGTCTGGCATGTACACGCGGAATCCGGCCTTGGCAAGATAGGGTGAAAGGTTGAGCCAGTCTTCAGCGCTGGCGCCGAGCCCATGCACCAGCACGACAACAGGCCCGCCAGCCGGCCCCACTGCTTCGTAGTGCATCCGGTGGCCTTCAACCGTCACCGAGCTGCTCTCGGTGCCGTTCAGAGACTCGCGCAGATAGGTGAA
Organism: Occallatibacter sp.; assembly: GCA_035529815.1. Classification (GTDB taxonomy): domain Bacteria; phylum Acidobacteriota; class Terriglobia; order Terriglobales; family Acidobacteriaceae; genus Telmatobacter. The sequence goes on from DATKWA010000076.1 coordinate 102,007, forward strand.
CTCGTTGAAGTAACTGACCGGGTGCAGCCAGAAACTGATGCCTGCAGCCAACGCCATCGCCCCGAGTGCGAATCCAAGCCAAAGTGTCTTCTTTGTCAGCTTCACCTTTTCCTGCTTCCCAGTGCCGCGAGAGCCTGTGCCCGCTGCCAGCCCATCTCAATCACCCGCGCCATGATCGGGTCAAGTTTAAGCGCAGCCCCAGACGCATCTTGCCTGATCCACTCTGCCCGCTCCACCCACCGTACCGCATCTGCGTCGGAGGCGGCCTGCAACGAGCCGCCTGTCACCCGGCACAGGTAATCCACAATCACGTAGTGGTAGCGGACCCGCTCAGCCTCGTGCTGAATCCGGTCAAGCAGTTCGACAAGTTCAAGAGGTTCCACGGTAAGCCCGGTCTCTTCGCGCACTTCACGCACCACACCCGCGGTGAGCGACTCACCCAGTTCGAGCAGTCCGCCAGGCAGCGACCACTGGCCCTTGAGCGGCTCAGCCCCGCGCTGCACCAGCAGCACCCGGCCCTGCTCGACTACAACTGCGCCCACGCCCACCAGCGGCGCCAATGGAAACTCTCTCTGCATTGTGCTTCCTGTCTCCCGTATTCTCTACAATAGTTTGCCGACCTCCTCTGCACGCAACCCGCAATCATGCGCGAATCTCTTCCGCGCGGCTATCATCAAATCAAACGGGGGAGCAAGAGGAGAGACTAGACATGTCGGAAATCACACTGCAAATTGAAGGAATGCATTGCGGGTCCTGCGTTCGCCGAGCCGGTCAGGCGCTTGCGTCGGTTGAGGGCGTGGTCGTCAACGAAGTGCGCGTGGGCGCGGCGCGGCTGACTTCGGCCGCCGAGCCAGTGCCGGTGGATGCGGCGATTGCCGCGCTCGCCAAGGTGGGCTACACGGCGCATCGGGTTTAGTAAATGACGCCTTCCGCATCGGAATCACTGACTCTGCCCGTACTGGGGATGACGTGTGCGTCCTGCCAGCATCACGTGGAAGAAGCGCTGCGTGCAACCGCCGGCGTGGAGTCGGCACATGTTGATCTGATGGCCCATCGAGCCAGCGTGGTCTTCGATCCGGCGATGGCCGCACCCGAACAACTGGTCGAAGCCATTCGCGGAGCGGGCTACGATGCAGTGCTTCCCCGTGCTGATGATGCGGCGGGCGCAGAGAATCGAGAGCGGACAGCCGAATCTGCGCGCAAGGCCTGGGTGACGCTCGCCACGGGCGCAGCAGCCATGTTGCTGGCCATGCCGCTGGGCTCGCATATGGGCGCGCTGGACCATGCCCCAGACCGAGTTTTGATGTGGATGCTGCCGTGGCTTTATGCGCTGCCTGCAAACGAATTGCGGTGGTTTCTGCTGGTGCTTACGGCCGCTGTTGTGGGTTGGGCCGGGCGCGGCATCTATATGAGCGCGATTCGCGCCCTGCGCCACGGAGCCACCAACATGAACACGCTCGTTGGGCTGGGCACCAGCGTCGCCTTCGTTTACTCGGCCTATGCCACCCTGTGGCCGGCGCCCGGCCGCAATGTTTATTTCGACGCGGTTCTGCTGATTATTGGATTTCTGCTTTTGGGTAAGAGCCTGGAGGGCCGCGCCAAGCGTCGTGCGCTGGCCGCCCTGGACTCTCTCTCGCGGCTCCGGCCTGTGACTGCTCGCCGGATTGTCGATGGCGTGCAGACCCTGGTGCCGCTCGAGGAAATCAGACCCGGCGACGATGTTCTAGTGCTTCCCGGCGAGCGCTTTCCCGTGGATGCAACCATTGTGGAAGGCCGCACCTCGGTGGACGAATCGATGCTGACCGGCGAATCCACTCCGCTGGCGCGCGAAGTCGGCGGGCGCGTGTTGGCCGGTTCGCTCAACTACGACGGCGCGGTGGTTTGCCGGGCGGAGTCGCTGGGAGAGGCCACGGTGCTGGCGCAAATTACGCGCATGGTGGAGCAGGCGCAGGGCTCGCGTGCGCCCATGGAGCGGCTGGCCGACCGTGCCAGTTCGATTTTTGTTCCCGTGGTGCTTGGCCTGGCAGTGCTGACGTTTGTGGCCTGGCTCCTTGCCGCACACTCGCTTTCGCTGGCGCTTGAGAACACCGTTGCGGTACTCGTAATCGCTTGTCCATGCGCCATGGGGCTGGCCGTGCCTGCCGCGCTTACCGTCGCTGTAGGTCGAGGCGCGCAGCTTGGAGTTCTGTTCAAGGGCGGCGAAGCGCTGGAGAGGCTCGCGCACCTGGATGCCATCGTGCTGGACAAGACTGGCACGCTGACCGTGGGGCGGCCAGTGCTGGCGGCGGTTCATGGACTCGCCGGCCAGCAGGACAACGATCTCTTACGTATGGCCGCGGCCGCCGAGGAAAGGTCCAATCATCCCCTGGCCCACGCGATTGTCGATTTTGCGCTTGGACTCGGTCTCACCTGGAAGCCCGCCGAAGACGTGCAGATTATTCCCGGCCGCGGGCTGACCGCCAGGGTCGAAGAACATGATTGCCTCCTCGGCAACGAGGCGCTCTTTCAAGAGTCCTTCATTTCTCTGCCTGATGGAATTGCTCCGCCTGAAGCAGGAGTCACGCGGCTGTGGATGGCGCTGGACAATTTGCCCGTCGGCTATTTCGACGCGCGCGATGCACTCCGTCCCGATGCGGCTGAGGCGATCGCCGAGCTGCGCCAGGCCGGATTGCAGGTTCTGATGCTTACGGGCGACTCGAAGGTTGCCGCTTTATCCATCGCAAATCAGGCGGGAATCACGGAAGTCGAAGCCGAACTCGATCCGGCCGGCAAGCTGGCCCGCATTCGCGCCCTACAGCAGAGCGGCCTGCGCGTAGCGATGGTCGGCGACGGTATCAACGACGCCGCCGCGCTAGCCCAGGCCGACGCAGGCATCGCCATGGGCACCGGCGCCGATCTGGCCCAGGAGGCCGGCGACGTGCTGCTGCTGCGAACCCAGCCTTCCGCTATTCCCGCCGCGCTCGGCCTCGCCAGGCAAACTCTGCGCATCATGCGCCAGAATCTTGGCTGGGCTGTGGGCTACAACCTGCTCGGCATTCCGTTGGCAGCCGGGCTGCTCTATCCGGCCTTCCATATCCTGCTTACGCCCTGGCTGGCCGCGGCCGCCATGGCGCTTAGCTCCGTATGCGTGCTGGGCAACAGTTTGCGGCTGCGGCGGTGGTCGAGTCCCAAGGTCTCAAAATCGCAACATGAGGCACCGGCTTCACCCGCTGGTACTCCGGCAAGTTAAACTGATCGAAGAGCCTGTTTGTGCGCATCTTGACCCGCTACATTCTCGGTGAAATTCTCTCCCACACGCTCATTGGCTGCGCGCTGTTCACCTTCATTCTGTTCATGCCCTACCTTCCGCACATTCTGGAGATGGTGGTGCGCAACAGCTCCACTTTCTCAAACGCTGCGGAGATCTTTCTCTTTACGCTGCCGAATCTGTTCCGGGTAACGATTCCAATGTCGGTGCTGGTGGGCGTGCTGCTGGGCCTCAGCCGCCTGGCGGCCGACAGCGAAATCATCGCGATGCGTGCCTCCGGGTTGGGCATCGGCTACTTTGTGCGCGTCTCCTCTATTGTGGCCATCGGTGGTGTGCTGCTGGGCCTGGGCAACTCGCTTTATCTGGCCCCACGCGCCAATCAAGCCATTCTGGACATGGAGCAGTCGCTTGAGACTTCGCAAGCTTCGTACCAGATTCAGCCGCGCGTCTTTTACGAAGACTTCAAGAACTTCGTTCTCTACGTGCAGAACGTGCACTCCGGAACCGGCGCGTCCAATTGGGACCAGGTGTTCATGGCCGATGTCAGCGACCCCGAAGCGCCGCGCATCACCACCGCAGCGTCTGCCACAGTGGTCAGCGATTCCACACAGGAACTGCTGATGCGGCTGCGCAACGGCGCCGAGCACGACGCTGTGCTGGACCAGCCCGATCAGTACAATATCAATGCGTTCATCACAACGGATCGGCCACTCGTACTGAACCCGCAGAGCGATGTGCATCTGGGCCGGAGAGACACGGCTATCTACGCGCTGCCCATGAGTACATTGATCCAGCGCGCGCGTGGTCCCAACGCCAGGCGATTTCTTATCGAGCTACACAACCGCTTTGCCTTCCCGGCAGCCTGTCTGGTGCTGATGCTGGTAGGCGTTCCTCTGGGCGTGGCCTCGCGTCGAGGTGGCAAGAGTTCCGGTTTTGTCTACACGATTTTGTTGGTGTGCCTCTACTACTTTCTTTCCTTAATCGGCACGCAACTAGGCCTCCAGAACAAGGTTCCAGTGTTCTTCGCGGTCTGGTCCGCGAACCTGCTCTTTTCCGTAGTGGGCATTTTCCTGTTATGGCAGATGGCCAACGGCGGACGAGTTCTGAGTGCAATCACAAGTTGGGCCTCGCGATCGCCAAAACCGGCAGGCGACGGAGCGATTGGGCAGAACGTCCTGTCGTTATCGGGTCTTCTCGGCAAGTTGCGGTCGCGCCCTCAGCGCGCCAAATCCCGCCACGCCTTTCCGCGCATCCTCGACGAATATGTGGTGCGCGAGTTTCTTGGCACATTCCTGCTTGTGCTTTCCGGTTTTGTGCTGCTCATGCTCGTGTTCACCTTCTTCGATCTGGTGGGCGACATCATTCGCAATCGCATTCCGCTCACGACGGTTGGCGCATACCTGGTCAACCTGACGCCCGACATGCTCTACCAGATTGCCCCGCTCGCCGTTTTGATCGCAACACTCGTCACATTCGGCGTGCTCAATCGCAATAGCGAGATCATCGCCATGAAGGCAACCGGCATTAGCCTCTACCGGCTTGTGGTTCCTGTTGTTTCCATTGCCGCTGTCCTGTCGATAAGCCTGTTTCTCTTTGATCAGTACTATCTGCCCCAGGCCAACCGCCGGCAGGAGGCATTACGCAATACCATCAAGGGCAGGCCGCCGCAGACGGTTGCGCATCCGGAACATAACTGGATCTTTGGGCAGCCAAATCGCGGCGAACCCGGCCGTATCTTCTACTACCAGTTCTTCGATCCCGATCGCAAGGAGTTCGCCAATCTTTCGGTGTTCGAGTTCGATCCATCCACGTTTTCGCTCACGCGGCGCATCTTTGCCGCGCGCGTCTTCTGGGATGCGGACAAAGGAGCCTGGCAATTCCAGAACGGCTGGGTGCGCGACATGAAAGGAGCCGAGCCGACCGCCTTCCGCGAGTTCAAACAAACCGCCTTTTCCGAGATTCACGAAGACCCCGGCTACTTTACAAAGGAGAACAAGCAATCCCAGGAGATGAACTTCGGCCAACTCGATCGCTACATCAAGGATCTGCGCCAGAGCGGCTTCGACACCATGCGTCTGCGCATCGCACTGTGGCACAAGCTCGCCTACCCGCTGATCGCGATCGTGATGGCAGTGCTAGCCATTCCGTTTGCGCTCTCCATGGGACGTCGCGGTTCGCTCACCGCCATTGCTGTCGCCATCGGCGTCGCGCTAGCCTACTTTGTGGTCAACGGTACGTTTGAGGCCATGGGCAACGTGAATTATCTGCCCGCCGCCGTAGCCGCCTGGTCCTCCGACATCCTTTTCGCGCTTGTCGGCGGCTACCTGCTGCTGCGCACGCCCACGTAAACAAGTGGTGCCTTTCAGGCTTCCTGGTCCGGCGCTTTGGTGTTCAGATATTCGATTAGGCCTCTTACCTGCGCCTCGATCCCCGCTTTCGAATATACAAACCGAAACCCAACACCATCCCCAGGCCGCACGTTCATTACGCGTGCTTGCGTCCTGAACTCGCGATTGTTTAATCTGAATCGAATTTCCGCCTCGGCGGATGGGGCCAGCCGGATGCGGGCTCTGGAGACGATAAAACAGCCGGTCTGGCTAACATCCCGGATCTCCCCACGAAACAGGCACTCGGGATGAAGCACAATGACCTCGGCGAATCCATCGCAGAGATAACGGTGGTAGCGTCGGCGTTCCTTGCCCCCTGAACTCGGTGTGTCGCTCGCATTGCCAATGCCGGTTTGGGACTCCATAGAGGCTCCCTGCTGAATCGCGCTGAGAATACAAGAACCTACATATCGTTCTATCGGCAATTTTCTAAAGTACTTGACGGATGCGTTAACTGCCGGCCACATCAAAACATGGACTTAAGACACTTGGCGCGCCTACTGCCATTAGTTCATGTGTCGGCCTTGCCCGTGAGGTAGTTGGAGGTCTATCACGCTGCAAGGTGGCCGAGTGACAGCCGACGCTTGACCGCAATCAAATGGCGACCCGTACAATAGAACCATGTTTCGTGATTTGCGCCCGCTTTTCGGGTACATGCGCCGCTACCGCTGGGGATACCTGTGGGGCACGCTCTCCTGCGTCGCCACCAACGTCATCGCGGTGCAGTTTCCCAGAGTGCTCGGTACGGCCGTCGACGAACTGAAGAGCGGAACCACGCGCGAAAAAATCCTTTTCTATGCCGGACTTCTGGTCGCCATCATCATCGGCAAGGGGATCTTTCTTTTCAGCCAGAGATGGATACTGATCGGCATCTCGCGCGAGATTGAGTTCGACCTGCGTAACGACTTGTTCCGCAAACTTGAAGCGCAGGACTCGGGCTTCTATCAGCACTACCGCACCGGCGACATCATGGCTCGCATGACCAACGACCTGAATGCCGTGCGAATGCTGCTTGGTCCAGCACTGATGTACAGCGCCAACACGCTCTTCTTCACAGTGGGCGCGCTGTTCTTCCTGCTCCGCATCAGTCCTTATCTCACGCTGGTGGCCCTTGCCCCCATGCCCCTGGCTAGCATCCTGGTGCAATACTTCGGAAACAGGATTCATAGCCGCTTCGAGCGCATCCAGGCCAGCTTTTCCGATATCTCTTCACAAGCCCAGGAAAACTTCTCCGGCGCGCGGCTGGTGCGCGCCTTTGCCCGCGAGGAGTCGGAGATCAACCTCTTCGAGCGGCTCAATAAGGAGTACATTGGCCGCGCGCTCCGCCTCGTCCAGTTGATGGGCATGCTGTGGCCCACGCTGGAATTTGTCCTCGGCGTTTCGATGATCATCACGCTGCTGGCCGGAGGGCATCTGGTCCTTGCCCATCGCATCACCGTGGGCGACTTCGTCGAATTCAACGTGTACATGGTTATGCTCATCTGGCCCATCATCGCCGTCGGCTGGGTTATCAACATCTTCCAGCGCGGAACCGCTTCGGTAAAGCGCGTCGACGAATTGCTCAAGGCCGAGCCGTCTATCGACGACCGCTCCGCAGATCCGGCCATCCAGCCCGACACGGTGCTCAGCGGGGAGATCCAATTCCGCGGCCTGAATTTCAACTACGGCGACACTCCAGTTCTGCACGACATTTCGCTTCGCATTCCAGCTGGCTCAAGCCTGGCCATCGTTGGCCCCACGGGCTCCGGAAAATCCACACTGGTCCACTTGATTTCGCGGCTCTATGAGGCTCCCGAGGGGTCTTTGCTGATCGATGGCCGGCCGGTACGTGACTATCCTCTCGCGGTGCTGCGCAGGAACATCGGCATGGTGAGTCAGGAGACATTTCTGTTTAGCGAGACGATCCGCGAGAACATTGCGTTCGGCGCACCGCATGCTGGCCCTGAGGAGTTGCTTGAGGCAGCCGAAGCCGCCCACATTCGCCAGGAGTTCGAGGAGTTTCCGCAGGGCTTTCAAACCATGGTGGGCGAGCGCGGCCTTACGCTGTCGGGTGGCCAGAAGCAGCGCGCGGCTATCGCGCGTGCGCTCATGCGCCGGCCGGCCATTCTCATCCTCGACGATGCGCTGGCCAGCGTTGACACCTACACGGAAGAGCGCATCCTAGGCGGCCTGCGCAGCTATACCGCAACTTCAACCACGATTCTGATCTCGCACCGCGTCTCAACGGTGCGCAATGCTGATCAGATTGCCGTACTCGATCACGGCAGGATTGTGGAACTGGGAAGGCACGAAGAGTTGCTGGCTCTGGATGGCTATTACGCCGGCCTTTACCAGAAGCAGCAGCTCGAAGAAGAACTCACCGTCACTGGATGATGATAAGAGCGATCATGGAACTTGGGCCTGGAAGACCGCAGGCTGATTCTGCGACAGAGAGCCTCTTCAACGCAAGGCTTTCGGGTTTCAATTCCGTCGACATGACCTGCTAAGCGAAATTGAGTTGCAAGGATGAGCTTCTAAGTTGGCTGCTGCGCCGATTCGTGGCCCTGGTTAATCAGGCATTCCATCTGGAGCCAATAGCGGACTCCATTCCATAGTTTGAGCCGGAAGTTTCCGGTCGCATTTGCCGAGACGAGAATTCGGCGATCTGCGGCGGTGCAGGATTGACCTCAGGGTCTTTCGCCACCTGTCGCCAGGCTTCACGCACATTTCTTACGCATTCCACAGCGTGTTCGAACTTGGCCGTCGAGGCCGATTGCGAAGCCTGCAGAATCTGCGCGAAGATTGAAGAGTAGAACTCGCTGAGAGCCTGCGCCGGACGGCCGCCCACGTCCATCCGCAGCCGCGCCTGCAGGTGAATGATGATGTCCAGCACCCGCTTGACAGCAATGCGCCGCGCGTCCGCGTCGCCGTGCTCTACGGCTGCAATCGCCTCATACATGAAACGAATCATTCCGTCGTAAAGCGCAACCACCAGATCTACGGCCGAGGCACCATCCAGCGCATGCTCCCGATAATTTCCCATTTGCTTCAAGCTCCTTAACCTCTGTATGTGTTATAGCCGGTGATCGCCGAGTAAAGCTCGTTGACCCCTGTTAACTGCGTGGGTAATTGCTGCATGATCTCGTTGGCGCTGTTCAGCTCCGCAGTCAGGCTCACCTGCTGCGCGGAGATCATGCGCTCTTCCTTTGATATCTCCGCATTCAACGTGGATTCGATGTTGCTGTTGGAGGTCGACGCCAGCTTCAAAATGCCCGTCGACGAACTTGAGCCGGAGTTGGTCAGCACAGTTGAAAATGTCCGGCCCCAACTATTCGCATTCTGGAAGAAACCGACCACGCCACTGTAGTCCGAATTCAGCAGCGCATCCAGAGAGTTGGTGTTCAGAGTCAGCGATCCGTCGTTGTTGACGCCGATGCCCAGGCTGGTCAGGCTGCTGATGTCTGACCCGCCGTTGTTGTAATTGAGCGCAGTGCCGGTGGTTGTGTCGGTGATCGACGAGCTTACGGTCAGCGCCCCGGCGGAACCGGCCGTATTCGAGACCAGCACAAGCTGCGATCCGGTGCTGTTGGTCACCACGTTGGCCGTCACTCCGATCTTGGCCGAGTTGATCGCCGAAGCCAGCCCGGCGAGCGTGTTGTTGCCCGACGACGCTGGCACACTGATGGTCTGCGGACTGGTGTCAAGGATGCTTGAGGTCACGGTCAACGAACCGCCGGTCCCCGAGGTTCCTGAAAGGAGCGAGAGGCTGGACGATCCGTCGCTGTTGGTCACAACCGAAGCCGTGACCCCGATATTGGCCGTGTTGACTGCGCTCGCAAGGCCAGCGAGCGTGGCAGGGGTAGATGAGTCGCCAACATTGACGGTCTGCGCCGTGCCGCTGCCCACCTGGATCGAAATTGAACCAGTCAGCGTATCGCCGGCGTTTGCAATTGAAGCCAGAGCGGCCGTCGAGGCGGTCGAGGTCGGCGAGTCGGTGCCTGCGATTGTGGTGCTGTTTAGGGGCAGACCGTTGTCCAGCGAGATACTGATCGAGCCGGAGAGCGTATCCGAGGAATTCGCGATCGAATCCAGGTACCCATTGGGATTCTGCGTGTTGAGACTGCCAAGAAGTTGCTGCTGCAAAAGCGATAACGTGGGAGAACCGAACAACGGTTCCGGGTTGCCCGAGCTGTCGTTTCCCTGTTGGACGTTGATGGCGCTGATCAGTGCGTTGTAGTCGCTGACCAGGGAGGCGACGGTGCTCTCAACGGCTGTGTTGGCGTTGCCGATCACCACCTGCACCTGCTCCAGGCTTCCATCAGATTGCTTGGCGCTGGGAGCGGTGAGCTGAAAGGTAATGCCCGGGATGAGGTTGGTGACGGTGTTCGAGGCGCTGGACAGACTGACTCCGTCCACGGTGAGATTGGCGTTTGTGCCGGTTACGCTGGATGTATAACCCAGCGGCGCGTTCGAGTTGCCGGTGTCAACGATCGAATTCGAGCTGACGGTAATGTTTCCGTTTGCGCCCGACGTTCCTGAAACCAGGCTCAGACGCGAACCGCTCGCATCGGTCAACACGCTCGCCGTGACGCCTGCTCCGGAGGAGTTGATGGCCGAGGCAAGCCCGGCAAGCGTGTTATTGGAGGAGTTCAATGTGATAGTCTTCGCCGTCCCGCTGCCCACCTGGAGCGTGATGGAGCCGGACAGGGTATCGGAGGCGCTGGTAATCTCGGCCAGGTAACCGCTGGACGTCTGCGCCAGATTTGTCACCGTCACCGTATGCGTGCCGGCAAACGCGGTATTGTCGGCGGCGGTCAGGCTCAGAACATTAGTGTCGGAACTGGAACCGGTCTTCTCCGCCATGATGCCCTGAAAGTCGGTGAGCGTGCTCATGTCGTTGGAGAGTTTTGAAAACAGCGTTCCCAGACTGGAGATCGCGGTATCCTGGGTCTCCAATTTGGTCAACTGGTTCTTCCAGGGTGTCTCCACATTCTGCAGGTTGCCCACGATCGCGGCCACCGTCGAACTGACGTCGAAACCGGCTCCGCTGGTAGGCGATCCGAAACTCAGACCGACTGTGCCCATCGTACCCTCCACTCGGGAATTCATGCAGCCGGAGAACCGGCCCGCGCTTCAGCGTATTGGGAAAACCTCATGAACCTGGGAAGTCAGGCTCCGGTCCTGCCCACAAAAAACGGCACCGAAAACGCACTCCAGCACTCCTGAAAATAGTTCCTGCTGAGGAACTCATCGGCTTGGCACGGTGAGGCTTTAGCCCGGCTGCGCAATAGGCGCTAAATCAGGAGCCGCGCGCGCGTGAGAGCGCAGCAAACGGCGCCCTTGCGGACGCCCTTTGCTGGTTGGCGGCGATTTGCCGGTTGAGTGCACCCAAGCGACGAAATCCTGTCGCCCGGGACCACGGGGTTACTGCAGCAGCTTGGTTACTTCCTGCTGGATGCTGTTGGCCTGGGCCAAGGCGGAGATGCCGGTTTGGCTCAGGATTTCGTACTTCGACATGTTGGAGGTAGCCGCCGCATAGTCGGTGGCCTGCACCGCGTTCTGCGCCGCTGTCACGTTCTGCTGCTGCGTGTTCATCACGTTGCTGACCGAGTTCAGCGTGTTGATCTGCGCACCGATGTAGCCCTGCTGCGCCGCGGCGTTGGTGATGGCCCCGTTCAGTGCAGTGAGAGCCGCCTGGGCATTCGTTGCAGTGTCCAGTTTGGTGGCGCTCAGGTCGGCGCCGGCGCTGGCGGTATAGCTGATGGTGTGGATGCCTCCGCTGGCATCTGCCTGGACGCTTCCAACGGCAGTCGCACTGACGGAAGTGTCATAGCCTCCGGTTGTGACCGCGAATTGCTGCATGGTAGTGGTCGCCGCACCTGTACCGACGGGCCCGGAGATCATGATGCCGGTGTCGGTGGCGGTGTTGGTTCCGTCTCCCGCTGCGCCCGCCGTAGTGAATGAAGCCGTCAGGCCGCGCCCGGAGCCGTTGATGGCGGCGATCAAACCGCTGATTGACGTCTGGGCGGCTGTCACCACAGATCCGGTCGAGCCGTCGGGATTCTTGTAGCTGATGGTCAGCGTGGTGGAAGCAATGGTGTCGGTGCTCTGCGCGTTGCCGGTGCTGGCGGTGCCATTCGACAAGTCCAAAAACACGTTGGTGCCGGCGTTGTAGGCCATTGCGCCGCCGGAGTCGCCGACGTTGCTGGACGACAGCGAGGAGATGCTCAAATTGTCGATCGATGAGCCTTTCGTCGAGGAGTCGCCCGTGTAGATGCCCACGGTGCCGGCGCCGAAAACCTGTTGCTGGTTGAAGGTGGTGGTCGAGCCGATATTGTTGATTTCCGAGAGGATCGACTGATACTCCTGATTGGCGGCTGCATCCTGGGAGGAGTTGAGGGTGCCGTTCGAGGCTTCGGTAGCCAGCGTCACGGCCCGGTTGAGCAGGCTGGTCACTTGCGAAAGGGCGCCATCGGCCACTTGCAGCAGGCCGACGCCTTCAGTTGCGTTGGTCTGCGACTGGGCAAGAGCTGTCTGGTTCGCCTGCAGGCCATTGACGAGCGAAAGACCGGCGGCGTCATCGGCGCCGGAGTTGATCTTCGATCCGGAAGACAACTGCTGCAGCGTTTTTGACAGGCTGTTGTTGGTGTTGTTCAGGTTATTCTGCGCATACATCGCGTTGAGGTTGTTCAAGACACCCAGGGACATGGGGTTCTCCTTGTGGGATGCGTGGATTTACGGGCCTGCCCCGAAAGCGTCCCCATTTTTTCAACCCTGGGTGGCTGTTTCCGGTTTGAGAACCGTCGCATCTGGCCTTTTTTTCGGCCTTGCCCTCTGGGACTTTACCCCTGTGGCTTTTGTGTCCGGTCCGCGGACACTTCACCCTCTTTTGTTCTAATTTTTTAACTTTTACCGCCTGCCGCCGATAACTCCTGCGAAGGAGTTTCACAGTCATGATCGAACTGACGCGGCTCAACGGCAACCCGATGATCCTGAATAGCGATTTGATCAAGACGGCCGAGACCTCGCCGGACACCATGCTCACGCTGATCAATGGAGAGAAGCTCATTGTGCGCGAAACCTGCGAAGAGGTCACTGAACGGATACTTGCCTACCGCGCGCGCTTGCTGGCCCTCGTGGCCCGACGACTGCCCAACTACGACGCACTGCAGCGTGTTGTGTCAATTGCGAGCCTCGATGCAGACGATCAGCCCGCTGCTCAGAAGCCAAGGCTGCATGGCCCATTGACAGGCCAATAAAGCAGGAATTTACGTTTCCGCACCGGGCCTATGGAGGAGCTGTTCATGGATAAATCGAGTATTGGCGGAGTCCTTTTGGCTGTCGTTGGAATTCTGGCCGGGCTGACGATGGAGGGTGGCAACATTGGCCAGATCCTTCAGCCAACCGCGGCGCTGATTGTCGTGGGAGGCACGCTTGGCGCCGTCCTCCTGCAGTTTCCGATCACCACGGTCATAGCAGCTTTTCGCAGCCTGGCGCACGTCTTTGCCGCGCCGAAGAAGCAGAACGACGACCTGATCAGCCTGCTACTCTCCTTTGCCAACAAGGCGCGCCGCAACGGCGTTGTCTCTCTGGACTCCGACCTGAAGAACATCGAGGACCCATTCCTGAAGCGGACCCTGATGCTGGCCGTTGACGGCACTGAACCCAGCGAATTGCGCAAGATCATGCGCGTCAGCCTGGACTCGACCATGGAGAGGGAAGAGCAATTGCCGATGGTCTTTGAGTCAGCCGGCGGCTTCTCTCCCACCATCGGAATTCTCGGTGCCGTGCTGGGCCTGATTCAGGTGATGCAGCATCTTGACAATATGCAGGAGGTGGGCCGAGGCATTGCCGTCGCCTTTGTTGCGACCATCTACGGCGTGGGTCTAGCCAATCTTTTCTTTCTGCCTTTTGCCGGCAAGATGCGCATTCGCATCCGCGACGGCCAGCAGTACCGGGAAATGATGCTGGAGGGAGTGATCTCCATCATCGAAGGCATGAACCCGCGCATGCTCGAGGTAAAGCTGGGCGGATTCTTGCACGGAGCCCACCCCGAGAAGCCCGCCAAGAAGGAGTTTGCGGCATGATCCGGCACCATGACCGCAGGCGTCCCAGCCACGATCGCTGGTTGATCTCCTATGCCGATTTCATTACGCTCCTCTTCGCCGTTTTCGTTGTGCTCTACGCCTCATCGCAAACAAATAAGAAGCAGGGTGAGGCATCCGATTCGATTGACGCTGCATTTCGCGCTCTCGGCATCTTTCCCGGTGGCTTGAGCGGCGCGAAGAACGCCGCTGCTGGCTCCAATGGCGCGGAAAAGCCGGATATCCCCATGAATATTGTTATGAGCGAGGATGTGCTCGCCCCCGCTAAGGTCAAGGACGATCTCGATCACCTCCAACGTGAGATGCAGCAAACTCTCTCCAACCAGGTTGCCAACCACACTGTCTCTATCAAGATGGGTCGCGACGGACTCGTTATCAGCTTGCGCGAAGCGGGCTTTTTTGCCTCCGGTTCAGCCACACCCAAGTCGCAGACACTCCCCACGCTGCGCGGGATTGCCGCCGCGCTCAGCCATACGCCGTACGACCTGCGCATCGAGGGCCACACCGATAACATTCCCATTCACAATGCCGAGTTCGACTCCAATTGGGAGTTGTCCGCAGCTCGCGCCACCAGCATTGCCAGGCTTCTGCTTGCATTGAAGGCCATTCCCGCCGACCGCCTCGCGGCCGCCGGTTACGCCGAATTCCATCCCGTAGCCACGAACGACACCGCCAAAGGCCGCGCCGAAAACCGCCGCGTAGACCTCGTGATCCTCCCCCGCAGCAAAATCAATTTCTCCGAGTCCAACCATCCCCAGCCAAGCGGTGCCTGGCGCAGGATCGCTGACGACAAGTAGAGAGCTGATTTATACCTGTCGCTTTGCCGATCGAAGCGCAATCGCGCCCAGCAATACAATCACTGCAATCAATGCCGCCCAAAGCAGTGCCGGATGCTTCTCGGTGAACGGGCGCTCGTCGGGGCGGGGTTGATACCGGGAATTCAATTGCTCCGGCCCTGCGATGGCCAGTGATGCATTTGCTTGCGCCACAAACAACCTGGCGTAGTCGTAGCGCGGGGCTGCCAGTGCGGGGTCGCCGTAATAAAGCGTGTAGCTGGTGCCGGCGGCAGCTTCAAAGCACAGGGTCCGTTCTAGCATCTGCAGCCGGATAGACGTCAGCGTCAGAGGCACGTCGTCACCATTGTCAATCGTCACTGTCCATTTTGCTGGCGTATCGAAGTGCGTCGCGGGCGCATCGACCGATAGGCGCTCTTCGTCGATCCGATGGCCATTCTGGTTGCTATGAACCCTCAGAAGATCTCCCGAGGCAACAACAGACTGCGGAGGCTCTGCCCCATCCGTCACCGGCGCCGCAGGGACCGCCGTGACGCGGATGTTTACGTCTCTGCTGAAGAGCGCGGGCAAGGCACTCGGCGTGAACGCGACCCTGTCCACAGGCACATGGGCAGGCACTGTGAATTCCACAATCGAGGAGCGGCCTTTGCGTACAACCTGCGAAGTCTCCGCGATTGTCCTATACGCGGGCGGACTTCCAGGAAGACGTTCGACGGACAGCCCGGTGATACTTTCCCGCTCAAGCGGGC
Source organism: Occallatibacter sp. (assembly GCA_035529815.1). Lineage (GTDB taxonomy): Bacteria > Acidobacteriota > Terriglobia > Terriglobales > Acidobacteriaceae > Telmatobacter. Next base: position 117,268 of record DATKWA010000076.1, read on the forward strand.
CGGCAATCTGAAAATGCAAATAAGGAAAATCCGATTCGGGTAAATGGAGGACGGTGCTCCGACCCAGCTTCTGGCGCGTGAGATCGAAGATGGTGTACGCGCCCAGGCTGGTTTCCACTCTTCCATCCTTCGTCCGGCTGCCCGAAACTGTCACCGTCGCGATAAAGTTCTGTGCTATCACGTCAAGCTGCAGATCGCTGTAATGTGTGTCCGGCAGCTCGGCATCAAAGACAATCTGTCCTTTGCGTACGCCCAGGTTCATGGGCGCGATGGATCTTTCCGCTCCCTCGGCCAGTGAGGCGGTGCGAATTACGTATGGCGTTTCATCGCCGTTGTGGTAGAGGCGAAGATCCGCAAGCTGAGCCGAGGCGTGCGCAAAAACTGCGATGTCGAGCGCGAGGCATGTCTGCCCAGCTTGCTGCGGAGCATTCAGGATTGGCTGCTCATAACGGGAATAGCGAAGATCCGGAGAGGCCGTAACCACGGCAAGCAGGAGAAGGCCGGCGCTGATCTTCATAACGGCCGCCCATTATGATTCACCGCAGGTTCATGATCTTCCCGGCCGCGCAGGTTGAGCCAATCGCGCTGATAGACGTAGCTGACACCCAGCAGCAATGCGCCGAGCCCCAGGAAACTGACGATGCGAAATCCCTGGCTCAATTCGCTTATATCCACAAGGAAGACCTTTCCGATCGACACTGCCAACAGCAGCAGCGCCTGCCAGCGCACGAAGGCCGAGCGGCGGACTACCCCGGCGGCCAACAGAATTGCGCCGAAGAGCATGAACCACGCCGAGTAGCTGAACTGCGCATACATTCGAAAGTTGGAATACAGAGTCTGGTCGCTGTGCCATCGCAGAGACCACCAGTAGCTGTGAATCTCCAGACTGACAGCCAACAGGACGAGCGCATTCACAGTGAGTGCGGCCACTGCTGCAAATGCGGACCAGCGAAGCGATTTTTCCGTGTCGCCTTCGGTATCCGCCTTCCGGGATATCCAGGCTGCAAAGACAAAGACGGCAATTGCCACACAATAGGTTGCAAAGCGCGCGTTCAAGATGGGTGTCGTCGAGGCTTCAGGATTGACAGTGATCAGCGCAACGAGCCCAAGGGCCAGGCACAGCACTGACAGCACGCGCAACAGCAGCGACCGCACGCGGCTTGCGACCCACAGAAGCGCCGCGCCCTCAACCAGCCAGCCGATCGTTAACCAGCGTCCGTGCGCCTTGAGCGGTATTGCAATGGTGAGAAAGACTACAGCCGCAGCCAGATGCAGTCCAGATAGCAATTCTGGGCTTTCTTGCAGTCTGCCTTGCGCCGGCAGGCGAAGCAGCAGAAGGTAAAATGCGGCAAACGCCACCGCCAGCCACGGTTGGGCCCAGTCGATTTCTGGCCGATCGAGCAAGCCGTAAAAGGCGATGAAGCCAAGCGCGGCGTTGGCGATGGGCAGCAGCACCAGCGCCAGCGAGTCCCATCCGGAGAGATGCGTATCGTCAGAGGACTTCGCCTGGACCAGGCGCGGCGCAAAGGCAAAGATCAGGAAGAAGCATGTGAGAAAGAATGCGGTGCGCATCGACTGCGCGTCCGAATAGAACGCGAACCACCAGCCGGTAACAAACAGTACCGTGCCGGTGAAAGCGGCAAAGAGCAATCGCGACCAGGGACGCAGCGCCACCAGAACCAGTACCGCAATGTCCAGAAGCAGCAAATAACTGAACAGTGCAACCTCGTGGTTCTCGCCGGTCGAAAGCAGTAGCGGCGTGCTGAGGCCGCCGACGATGGCGTAGAGGGCCAGCAGTTCCGCGTCCTGCATCCACGCCATAAGTCCGTTGAATGCAGTCACCGCAATCATGGCCGCAAAAGCAGCACCTGACGGCACCAGGTGAAAGAGAGAGAATGCCGCCCACAGCGACAAATACAGGATGCCGCTCCCGACCGCTTTCAGCGAATAAGAGAAGGCCGCATATCCGCGGCTCCGAAAACGCTCCGACCACGCGATCAGTCCCCCTCCTGCAATCAGCCCAATCAATACTCGGCCTAGCGGTCCAATCCAATGGTTGTCGATGGCCATCTTGAGGAACCACGCCATGCCGATCAGCACCGCAAGAATGCCGACGCGGTTAAACCATTGTGATCCGATTCGGCTCTCCAGGGAGTCATCCGTCTCATCTTCGCCATGCGCAGGGTAGCTTAAGTACGGCGCATTTAGCGGTGGCACTGGGGGTGCTTCTGGCTGCGCAACCCCCTGTGCAGGCGGCGCGACCATTTCAACTGTCTGTATTGCGTTCTGTAGTTTCGCAGGGGGTTGATCTAGAAACTCTTGCGAAAGGACGCCTTGGTGGCTAAGCGCCTCTTCGAGCCGGCGGACTCGGGAACGCAGTTCGTCGACCTGTTCTTGAAGACTGTCAGGAAGGTCCGGGTTCATTGTCGTCCAATGTACAGTATGGGGAACAGAACTTCCAGAGCGAATTGCTACCAGAAAATGCGAGATTTGCCTGATCTGGTGTCGATTGTGAATTCACTGTGAGGATTCGCTCCGCCCGGTCATGAAAAACTCGGCTTCTCCACGGCATGGCCGCACTCGATGTGAGTCGAATTGGGCTCCTGCTGCGTCTAAAATGAGTACAGAGATTCAAACTGCGGGTGATCTTACCGTTAAGACTTGATTTCGCAGTAGCAAGTGGGAGAAAAGACATAATGGCACTGATGAAGACATCCAATCCAGCACTGGGCGCGAACACGTTCAGCAACATTTCCAATGCACAGTATGGCGGCAGGCTGATCGACGCGGCCGACCGGATGACGGTCAACGGCACCGTGAACAAGACCGGCATCCTGTTGCTCTGCTCCTTCGCGACCGCGGCCTGGACGTGGAGCCTGTTTCTGCCCACGCACGATATGACCGCCGTGGCGCCGCTGATGATGCTAGGGCTGTTCGGCGGACTGATCCTCGCTCTGGTCACTGTCTTCAAAAAGGAGTGGTCGCCAGTGACCGCGCCGATCTACGCGCTGCTGGAGGGTCTGGTCCTGGGCGGGTTGTCAGCCACGCTTGAACTGCGCTTCCCAGGAATTGCCATGCAGGCCGTGGGCCTGACCTTTGGCACGCTCTTCGTACTGCTCATTGCCTATCGCTCCGGAATGATCCGGGTGACGCAGAAGTTCCGCCTGGGCATTGTCGCGGCCACCGGCGGCATCATGGTCTTCTATCTCCTTGAAATGGTGCTCGGATTTTTCGGCGTTCATTTCACGTCCATCAATGGCTCCGGGCCCATCGGCATCGGATTCAGCCTCATCGTTGTGGGCATCGCGGCCCTCAACCTGGTCCTCGATTTTGACTTCATCGAGCAGGGTGTACAGTATGGCGCTCCTAAATATATGGAGTGGTATGGCGCTTTCGGCATCATGGTCACCATGGTCTGGCTCTACATCGAGATTCTCAACCTGCTCTCCAAACTGCGGGGCAGAGACTAGGGCCTGTTAACACTGCCTGAGTGGGCAGCGTTGCGAGTGGAAATCCGGCCAGACGAAGCCGAGCCCGATGGCTGTGGCGGGTTCACCGTCAAGGGCGAGAATGAAGTATGGCCGGATTTTCGCCGCAACCCTTCGGGCCGGGGCCAATTTTCCTCATTTCTTCGTCAATCGTCGCTAGCAGACACCCGGTATCCACCCCACGAACCAAGACCCGTTCGCGGGGGCCCCGGTATGCGTCGCTCCTCACTCCTCGAACTGAGAAAAATTGGCTCCCGGCGCTGCCCGCTCAGGCAGTGTTAACAGGCCCTAGCCGCGCCCCGCAAAGTGTGCTTCAATCTCTTCGAGCGTTTTCCCCTTGGTCTCTGGCAGGAAGAATGCCGTCACCAGGAAGTACACCACCGTGAAGCTGGCGAACAGGAAGAACATCGACGAGTAACCGTGCTTGCTGACAAAGGGCAGGAAGATGGCGGCGAGCGTGGTGGAGACAAGCTGATTGAGAACCAGGGCCATGCTCATGCCGTTTGAGCGGATGCGCGTCGGCATCAGCTCCGAGAGCGCCAGCCACACGCACACGCCAGGACCCAGCGCATAGAAAGCCATGAACATGTAAAGGCCCAAAGCCACCAGCCAGCCGTGGCTTGCCTCGGGCACGCGACCGATCAGGGCCTTCTCGATCTTCAGCGGCGCGGTCTGCGCGGCCGTAAGATTGGCGAAGGGATTCTTGAACAGGGCTTCAATCTTGTTGGAAGGAACGCAGGTGGAGCGCGTGATTTCAATCGGCAGCGCCGCCGGATCGTCGGAACGCACAAAGCTGGTGGCCGCGGTGAAATCGCCATACGAGTAAATAATGGCCAGCGAGGCGCGGTCGCTTCGGATTTCGCTGCCCGTATAGCCCGCGGCGGCCAGCAGTTTGCCGGCTTCGGCTCGATCGAACTGCAGAGTGAGCTGCTGTTCAGGCCCAACAATCTGTTGAATCTGTTGGCGCGAGTCGACACTGAACTTTTCCGTGCTTAGGAACAGAGTGCCCACGCCGACAAGCGCGACAATGATGCCGCTGGTGCCCAGGATGAAAAGGAACCTGCGCCCCTTGCGATCGACCAGCACCATTCCCACCGTGGTCATGAGGAAGTTCGTGGCCGTCAAGAGGACATAGCCCCAATGGGCATGCAGGTCGGAGAGGCCGCTCTGCAGCAGAATGCCGGTGTTGTATTGGATGATTGAGTTGATGCCCGTCGCCGTGTTACAGGCAAGGATCACGCAGGCCAGCAGGAAGGGAATCGCATACTTTCGTTGCAGCAGGGAATCCTGTATCTTCTTGCCGGCTATCGCACTAGCTGACTGTGCAACCGCCGCCATCTCCTCAATCTCAATGGATGCCTGCTCGGAACTCCGGGAGCGAAGCAGGGCGACGTGGGCGCGCAGAGCTTTGCCGCGCCGAAACAGCCAGCGCGGCGACTCGGTCACGAACAGGCTGCCCAGCACAAACAGCACTCCGGGAGGCATCGAGACCCAGAAGATCCGCCGCCATGCCTGGTTTTTGAAAGCGAGCACCGCAGCGGCATCTGCGGCCTTCGCAACCGCCTCTACTCGATAGCTGTAATAGATCCCCACCAGGGCAGCGGCAACAATGCCCAGCGTTAGCATCCATTGGAAGATGGCCGTTCCTTTTCCCCGGTTCGACGCCGACAGGCACTCAGCCAGGTAGAGCGGAACCACGACGCCGATGAGGCCGCCGCTCATGCCCTGCAGAAGCCGTCCGAAAAACAACGGCCCATATCCCTGCGAAAGCGCGATTACCGGGATGCTGACAACGAACGTCAGGCCACTCAGGATCATCAGCGGCTTGCGTCCCATCCAGTCCGCCAGCACGCCGGCAAACAGGGTGGAGAAGACACTGCCCAGCAGCACCGCCGCCACAATCACCGAGAGTTCCGCGGCCGTCAGCTTTGAAGTCGCCTCAAGATAAGGCAGTGCCCCGCCGATAATGCCCACGTCGACGCCGTAGAGCAAGCCACCCAGCCCGGCAACCAGCAGAAGAAACGCGTTGTACCTGCGGATTGCGGAAGACTCAGCCATGATTGCGGCGCCGTTGGCGGTCATCGTGATCGGTCCCTTTCGTCTCCTCATGGTCTCACCGGAATTTCCGGGCCGCGGAGTGCACACAATCAAATGCGTTTGCTGTCAAGTTAACAGGCTGCGTAGCTGGTCTACAATGATCGTATTTAATTGAAATCCTCAATCCATTGAGCTGAAGGTATTCGGAATGTCGGATCGGCGCAATTTTTCTCTGTCTCATTTTTTGCATGGTTCTCGCAATGGAGTGACTGCTCTGGCGTTTGCCTTGGCCACCCTGTCGGCGGCCCAGACTCAGGTGCAGCTTCTGCCCGCGCCCCGCGAAGTCCATTTCGGCACCCCCACACCTCTACCCGCAAGGGTCACGGTTACCGTCCCGGGCAGAGACGCAGCAGACATCTTCGCAGCACACGATCTGGAGGAGGCGGTTAAGCAGATCTCCTCTGGCCAGGGTGTTTCTTCATCCCGTACGGCCATTCCTTATCGAGTGGCATTGTTGCGCAGCGATGCTGTTGCCGCAAAGACTTTGCTCAATCGGACCGGTCTCGCCTTCGAACCCGCCATGGACTCCGAGGGCTATATCCTCGTCATCGAGCCGCATGCTGCCTATATTGTGGCCTCTTCCAGCGACGGCATCTTTTACGGCGTGCAAACTTTCAAGCAACTGCTGCCGCTGCCCGGCGCCGCCCGCGAAATCCCCACGGGCACGGTGCGCGACTGGCCAGCCATGCAATATCGCGGCGTTCAGGACGATCTCTCCCGCGGTCCTGTTCCGACTGTTGAGTTCCAGAAGCACCAGATCCGCATCTTTGCTGCCTTCAAGGCCAACATCTACGTGCCCTACTTTGAGCACACGCTGCTTTATCCCGATGATCCGCTGGCAGCGCCGCCTGGTGGAGCGCTCACGCCCAGCGAAGTGAAAGAACTCGTCGATTATGCCCGCCAGTATCACGTCACCATACTGCCTGAGCAGGAAGCCTTCGGCCATCTGCACCACGTGCTCAAGTACGAACTCTACCAGGACGTCGCCGAGACACCGCATGGCCATGTGCTGGCCCCCGGCCAGCCCGGTTCGCTCTCGCTCATCAAGAATTGGTTCACGCAGATTGCCGCGGAGTTTCCTTCGCCCTTTCTCCACATCGGCGCCGACGAAACCTTTGATCTAGGCGTAGGCCGCACCCGCGAGCAGGTGGAGTCGCAGGGTTATGGTCCCGCCTATGTTGCTTTCCTTAATCAGATTCACGAAGCACTGGTGCCGCTCCACCGCCGCCTGCTGTTCTGGGGCGACATTGGCGGCGCCGATCCAACTGCCGTGGCCGGCCTGCCCAGGGACATGATCGCCGTGCCGTGGAATTACTGGGACTCAACCGGCTTTGACAAGATGATCGAGCCCTTTGCCAGGGCAGGCATGGAAACATGGGTGGCCCCTGGCGACGCCAATTGGAACGAAGTCTTTCCGGATTCGAAGACCGCGCTGTGGAATATACGCGGCTTCATCCGTGACGGCCAGCGCCTGGGCTCTACCGGCGCGCTCAACACGGTTTGGAACGACGACGGCGAAGGCCTCTTCAACCTGGACTGGTACGGCGTGCTGTTTGGCCCGGTGGCGGCCTGGCAGGCCGGCGAGAGCCCCATCCCCAACTATCAGCAGGCCTACGGCCCAGTCTTCCACGGTGACTCATCAGGCAAGATCGACGAGGCGGAGAGGGAACTGATGGCCGCCCACGAGGCTCTCGGCGATGCGCGTGAGCACATGAGCAGCGACACACTTTTCTGGATCGACCCATGGAGCCCTGAAGGACGCGCCATCTCGGCAACGCTACTGCCAGAGGCGCAAAATCTGCGTCTCCACGCTGAGCGCGCTATCGTGCTGCTGGCCCAGGTGCGCCAGGCCAACCCCGAACTGAAGGAGCCCGAGGCCCTCACCGCAATGGACCTGGGCGCGCGCCGGCTCGACCTGATCGGCATGAAGTTCCAGCTGGCCCAGGAGATGATTGATGCCTATGCCACCGCCGTCGCGCAGCAACACGACAAGGCGCAAAGTCGGACAGTGCACAATATACTTTCCGAGATCGGCGGCGACAATGGCCGATGTCAGGATCTCCGCGATGCCTATTCGGCGCTCAAAGCCGAGTATTCGCAGGTCTGGCTCAGCGAGAACCGGCCTTATTGGCTCAATAACGTTACCGTGCGTTACGACCTACAGATTGAAAAGTGGCAGCGGCGCGGAGAGATGTTCCAGGCTGGGACGCGTGGCTGGATCAATGGCAAGGATCTGCCCGAAGCCTCGGCTCTAGGTCTTCCCGCCGCGGATCACCAGGGTGGTGGTGCGCACTAGACCTGTTTTCGGCATCCGCAAACCCTGCTGTTCCGCGTAAGCAAGATGGATACCCACGCGCAACAATTTTCGTTGCATTCGGCGTAGGCGATGCACACTAGATTTATGCTTAAGTTCGAAAACCGGCGCAAGCTTCCCATTCTGCTGCTGATCGACGACGATATGGTCAGCCGCGAAGTGACTGCGACGGTGCTCACCATGAGTGGGTATACGGTTCACTCCGCGGTATGCGGGCTTGCGGCTTTGGACATGCTGGCGAATGGGGAATGCACGCCGGACGTAATTTTGATGGATGCTCAGATGCCCGGCTTGAGTGGAGTCGCACTGATCGCGAAGCTGCGAACCAGCACCAAGGCGCAGGTATTCGCCGTCAGTGCAAGCAATCTGCCGGACGATGTAGTCGCTGCCACCGATGGCTTCCTGCTCAAGCCCTTTGACGCCGAGGCGCTCGGTAAGTTGCTCCAAGGCAGTCCTTCGCCGGGCGCGGCTGCCAGGGTGTCCAGTCTCGATCCCAATCAACCCGTCATCAATGCAGAAACCCTCGCCCAGTTCCGAGCAATCATGCCCGAGGACGGGGTACGCCAGATCTACACCGCGGTGATCGCTGACCTCGTCAAACGCATGCAGATGCTCGAAGGCGCCATTGCGAAGGGCAACGACGCGGAACTGCGCCGCATCGGCCACGCCATCAAAGGTGGATGCGGCATGGCTGGCGCGCTTCAGGCTGCTCACTTGGGAGCCTTGTTCGAGCAGATTTCCCCTGATACTGAAGGTAACCACTTGGATAACAGGATGGCTTTACTCGGCGATTTGCGCGCCGCCACCCGCAACTTGGAGAGTATGCTGGAGGCAGAATTACCGGTCTGATTGTAGGCAATGTCTTAGGAGGCTGTCGCTCAAATGGAACGTCCAATTCGAATTGTCCTCGCAGACGACCACCCCGTAGTTCGCATCGGGGTGCGCAACATGCTCGTCGAGAAGGATGGGTTTGAAGTCGTCGGTGAAGCCACTGATGGCGACGAGGCCATTACTCAGACCCTTGAGTTGCAGCCTGACATTCTTCTGCTCGATGTGCAAATGCCGCGCCTGCCAGGTCTGGAAGCCATGCGCGCCATCATGAACGGCACGGCTACGGTCAAGATCCTGCTCCTCACCTCAACGATCACCACCCAGCAAATCATTGAGGCATTGCACATCGGAGCGCGCGGCATCGTGCTCAAGGATGCTCTGGCCAGCCACCTCCAAACCGCCATCTCCACCGTCTTTGCCGGCGACTATTGGATCGGCGGCAAGCGCGTAGTCAATCTGGTCTCGGCACTCCATGACTTGATGCAGCAGGCCGCTGTACCCCAGCACAAGACCTACGGCCTCACCCCGCGCGAGTTGGAAGTGGTGGGCTGCATCGTGGAAGGCTGCAGCAACCGCGATATTGCCAAGCAGTTCAACCTGAGCGAAGAGACTGTCAAACGCCATCTCTCGAATATCTTCGACAAGACCGGCGTCTCGACGCGTCTCGAACTCGCGTTATTTGCCATTGCCCATACACTGGTAACGCCGCAGTAGACGGTAATACCGCATCTCCGGCCCTTTAACCGAGAGGCATAGATTACATAGATATAAGGTGGATATTCCTTGCCGGCGAAGCAAGGGGTATCTGCCTTTTTTCTTGAGTCAGTAGCTCAATTTGAAGTGGTTCCCGGTGGACTCAGGTTTTCGTGCGGCATAAAAATGGTCAACGTCTATTCCTTCGCCGATTTTGTAAAGTAGCGCGGCCGCCTTCCCTTCAGCCCCCTTCCGTAATCATGAGATCAGCAAAGACGTAGCACGAGTCTAAAGTTAGTGCTATTCTTGTCCTTCCCCTTGAATTGTCTATCCGGAGAACCTTTTCGGAGAGTTTTGTGGCTGTGGGGGTGTACATGGGCGTTCTTAGCAGGATAGGGATCGCGCTCGATTCCGATCTTCTCAAGCGGTTTGACCGTTTCATAGGGCGGCAGGGCTACACCAACCGCTCTGAAGCCTTTCGCGACCTCATTCGCGACAGGCTGGTCGCTGAAAAGACCGCGATGCCCGACGCAACTGTGGTGGGCACAGTCACTCTCATCTACGACCACCACGTCCACGGGGTTACAGAGAAGCTTACTGAAATTCAGCACGAGAACCACGATCTGGTGGTCTCCACCAGCCACGCCCATCTCGACTTCGAGTCGTGCCTTGAGGTGCTCATCGTTCACGGCAAGTCGGCGCGCATCGAACAGTTTGCTGATCGTCTCATCGGCCTCAAGGGCGTGCAACATGGTCGGCTGGTCATGACCGTTCCTTCGCATCCCATTGAACACACCCACGGGCACAAGCACAACCGCAAGCATTCCCACAGCCACAAGCACTGATGCAGGCGCAGTTCATATACGAAAAGGAAAGATTTGCAGTGGTGGGTAGCACGAAAATTAAAATCGTAATACTAATGCTCCTTGCCGTAACCTGTGCGGTTATAGGCATTGCTCAACAGGAGAATACGCCGGTCGCCACCAGCGATAAGGATTATCCGCTTCAGCTATCGGGAACTGTCGTTGACACGTCTGGCGCGGTGATCGCCGGAGCCTCCGTACGGATTCTTAACGCAGACGGCATTGAGCAAAGAACGACACAATCGAATACGAATGGCTCCTTCACTTTCTCTGGGCTCCCGGCAGGCCGTTATCGACTCGTCGTGTCGAATTCCGATTTTGAAACCAAAGAAATTCCCGTCACCATCGGAACCACTGGGGCGCCTGCCCCGCTGCGCATCTTGCTGTCTGTGAGCGCCCTGAACACCACTATCAACGTACAGGGCCGGGAGGATGACCTCATCGGAATTGCCGAATCCGCCACTCAGGGAACCGTGGGCGCAATGGAAATCCAGGATCGTCCGATTCTTCGCTCGGGAGAGGTTTTGGAGACGGTTCCCGGGCTCATCATCACTCAACACGCCGGTGGCGGCAAAGCCAACCAGTATTTTCTGCGCGGCTTCAATCTCGACCACGGTACAGATTTCGCCATTTTCCTCGACGATATGCCGCTCAACCTGCCGTCGCACGCACATGGTGAGGGCTACTCGGACATGAACACCGTCATCCCGGAGTTTGTGAAACGGGTGAATTTCGAGAAAGGTCCTTATTACGCTAATGTCGGCAACTATGGCTCGGCCGGATCGGCCCATCTGGAATTCTTCAAGACTTTGCCGCAGAACTTCTACAAGGTGGAAGGCGGTATGTATGGCTATGGGAGAGCTGTTTTCGGTGCATCGCAAAAGCTCGGAATGGGCACTTTGCTTTACGGTGGAGAAGAGTATTACGACAACGGCCCTTGGGAGCATTCCGATGCATACAACAAAGTGAACGGTATCCTGACCTACAGCCAGGGCGGAGACAGCAACGGTTTTAGCATCACGGCTCGCGCTTACCACGGGAAATGGAACTCAAGCGATCAAATCCCCGTTGACGCCGTGCCCCTCGTGGGTCTCTTTGGAACGCTGAATCCAACGGACGGTGGCCACTCCCAGCGTTATAGCCTGCAGGCTGAATGGCATCGCCAGGACGCAAATTCCGCGTCGAAAGTCATGGCCTACGGGTTCTACTACGATCTCGATTTATTCTCTGATTTCACGTACTTCCTGACGGACCCTAATCGCGGCGACCAGTTCGAGCAGAAGGACAAACGCTGGGTGACCGGACTGGACGCACGCCACACGATTTTCAGCCAATGGTTTGGCCGAAAGGTGGAAAATACGCTCGGCCTCCAGGTCCGCAACGATTGGATCCACAACGGCCTGTATCAGGCGGAAAATCGCATGGGCACGGACAAAACTGATTCCTCCACCGGCAACACTTTGCCCGCGATCACCCAAGAGGATCGCCTTACGGACACACAGCCAGGCTTTTATGCGGAGAATAGAATTCAGTGGGCGGAAAAATTCCGCGCGGTCGCGGCCCTGCGCGGCGATCTGGAACGCTTTGGTGTCACCAGCCTGGTTACCGCAGCCAATTCCGGCGCGGCCACCAAGCTGCTGCCCAGCCCCAAGTTGAGTTTGATTTTCGGCCCCTGGTCCAATACTGAATTCTATGCACAGGGCGGATTCAGTTTTCACAGCAACGACGGGCGTGGCACAACGCAAACGGTCGAACCGGTTTCGGCGGACAATCCTTACCCCAATACGCCCTCCACGCCGATCCCCCCTCTGATCCCAACCAAAGGCGGGGAAGTCGGCGTGCGCATTGCGTCTATCCCACATCTGCAAAGCACCCTTTCGCTCTGGTATCTCCACAGCGCTTCCGAACTACAGCAGTCCGGAGACACCGGAGGCACCGTTGCTTCACCACAGCCCAGCCAACGCTATGGCGTCGAGTGGGCAAACTACTACACGCCACTGGAACATCTGGCTGTTGATTTTGACCTCGCAAATTCCAAAGCCCTGTTTACAACTGTCGACGAAAATGATGCCGCGCCGAGTAGCCCGGGCGGCAAACGTGTGCCCGAAGCGGTTGGGCTGGTGATTTCCTCGGGCATCACACTGCACGATGATCAAGGCTTTTCGTCGAGTTTGCGTCTGCGCTATTTTGGCCCGCGCGATTTAACGTCTGACGGAATCTATCGCTCAGACGCAACGGCGCTGCTCAACGGAGAGATCGGTTATCAACTGCACCAGAAATGGCGCGTTTCGGCCGAATTCTTGAATTTGCTGAACCGCCGCGATCACGACATCGACTACGCCTATGCCTCCCAAATAACGCCAACAGC
>DATKWA010000077.1:0-6498 GCA_035529815.1 Occallatibacter sp.
CGGCCGGCTGGCAGTTCTTGAGCGCTAATGTCACCGCCGCAGAATTGAACCGCAACCGCCGTATCTCCCGGAACCGGGCATTTTCCACCGTCCCATTTGATCCAGCCATCGGCCGCCGGCTCATCATGCACGGGGATCGGGCCGAACGAATCCGCAAAAGTATCAACCTTCCGCCCCAGCACCTCGCCGAGCTTTTCCAGGTAGTGCTGGGCTTTCTGTGCTTCCTGAATGTCGGCATCCTTTGCGCGGAACCGCATGATGTATTTCAGCGCATTGCCGCGGTAGTAGCCGATCTGCTGTTCTTTCGGCCAGCTATCGACGACATCCCAGACCTCGACGCCCATCTTTTTGTAGTGGTCTCCGCCGACCTGGCGATCGTTTGCGCTCATTTCAGGAGCTTCCTCAGGATCATGGCCGGCAATAGGATGGGCCACAACAGAGCCTCAAAGACGCACGAAACCGGGTCACCTTCCAACGCGACCGCCACCACCGCCCAGCCAAACAGGTATATTCCGAGATAGATCATTTCCCCTCCTTAGTAATTGCCTCAATCTGCGTCCGCCAAGCGGCAGCCCGCTCTCTTTGCGCTTCAGTCAAATCCTTGACGACTGCGCGGTAAATTACGGTCGCCGATTCCTTTGCATGGCCGCGCGCGACGTGCGCTCGATTCATCGCCGCAAATGCGATCTGCGATAGCCCTTCTTCTCTGATACGCTGGGCGAGAGCGACGTTCTTGGCGATCTGCTCGTAGGTGGCGCGTTCGCGGTCTTCAGGTAATAGGGTCATGCGGCATCTTTCAGTTGTTTGAGTTTCAGGGCGTACTCGGCCTTTATCGCCCGCAGTTCGTCAATGGTGTATTTCTTCGGATCGTGCGGACCTTCCAACCAAAAAAGTCGGTCAAGTCCGATCTTGTCAGCGAGCCGAATCCGGTACTCGACTACGTTTCCGGACTTGTGGTTATTGCAAGGGGCACATTGTTTGTGGCAGTTGTCGGGGTGGAACGCGAGCGCAGGGATAGCTCCACGGCTGCGATAGTGGCCGGCGTGGTATTGGCCGGAGTGGTGGCGTCCGCATGAGATACAAGGCTCGTCGGCATCCCTGGCGCGAATCCAGGCGTTAAATGCCGCTTGTGCCTCTTTCAGCCAATCCTGACGAGACTTCAAGCGCTCGCGCTGCGCTTTGATGGTAGCCTTCTCTATCTTCCCGCGAACCTTCTCGGCGATCGCCTGGGCACATTCCGGTGAACAGACCTTGGCGCCTGGGCGCTGCGGCCGAAACTCGGACCGGCAGTATTTGCAGCGGCGAGTCTTGACGCGCTTATAGCCGAACACGGCCATCAGAGAGTCGGCGGCTTTGGTCATGCGGACTCCTTACGCACGGTTGGTTCTCCTAGCAAGGATGACAAATGCGCACCCAGCCGTTGCCGGAACAACTCCGTTACCTGCGCACTTGAGGCGTGCGGCTCGGCTATCGCCCATGTCGAAGGCCAGCCCATTAACCACGCCGCGAAAAGTGGGTTCAAGTGCCGGCGCGAGTTCGGGATGCTGTCCGAGAATTCCTGCCCATCGCGGATCGCTAGGGCCGGGAGCGAAGAGTCCGAATGTTCGATAAAGGCTCCCAGGCTCGGGCCTGATGGCCTGTTGAAATGGCTTATCGTTGCTGCCCCCCCCGATTCGCTCTTGTAATCCCGTGCTGCCGGCGTCGGCCACTGACAAACCTGACTCGGCAACATCAGATCGCCCTTGCTCCCCGCTTGATTCGGGGATCCCTTGGTTCCGTCTGTAGCCCGTGGCGACGCCCAGTACTTTGTCTGCGACTCCAACCCGACCGTCCGCTTCTGTCCATCCTCCGTCATGCCCTTGCTGGCTACCAATTCCTCCGATACATGCCGTCCACCGTTCGGCACGGCTGGAGTCATCCAGTGCGTTGCCTGCTTCGCAAACTCGCCGCCTGCTCCCGTCTTCCCTGTCTCCGTTTCCATGCCCGACATCCCGTGAGGCGTCAGCCATGCGCCACGCGAGGCAGAACCATCGGGCTCGGCCATGGCTGGCACCCACGTCGGACGCAGATAGATGCAGCCATTCCGCATCCCAGCCGAGGTCGGCCAGTTCTCCCACGACTCGGGAGGCCGCGCGTTCGTCGAGTTCGCCTTCGGTCGCGTCCATAACGGAGGCGGTGGCAGAAGCGATGCCTGCGACGTTCTCCAAAAATAGGAATTGCGCTTCGCAATCGGCTGCGATACGGCAGACCTCAAAGAAGAGTCCGCTTCGCTTTCCGTCGAGGCCAGCGCGTTTCCCAGCAATAGACAGGTCTTGGCATGGGAATCCGGCAACGATGAAATCCACCTTTCCACGCCAGACTGCTGCGTCGAAGGTGGTAACGTCGGGCCAGATAGGTGCCGCATCCAGCGAGCCTTCTTCCATGCGCGCGACCAGGACAGCGGCGGCATGAGCTTCCCGCTCAACGTGACATATGGTGCGATGCGCGATACCCAAGTGGGCGAGCCCGGCTCGCAATCCTTCGTCGAGCATCCCGACTCCGGAAAACAGGCTGATGGCAGAAAGAGCCAACTCATTCATTCTTCCCCCGGCCATCCAGCCATCAACCGCCGAGCCGCCGCCGTGACGGCCTCCAGTTCCTCCATGTCCAATTTGATCATGCCCATTTCGGACCGGTCATCGCATTGCCGAAGTTCGATGAATGGGCCTCCAGCATCGTCCTGCAACGAGACGTGTGTTACCCCTTCGCCGAATCTCGGGTTCATGTCTGCGCGGTGAACGCTCATGGAAATTACCGTGGTTTTCATTTCGATCATGCCGCCTCCTGAATCATGCAATCTGCCATGCGCTCTATCGCTTCCGGTGTGGTATCCGGCCAGTACCTTTCTGCAATCGTCCGACTGATGCCCCTGGCGGCGGCTTGATATTCCCCCTCATCCATCGATTGATAGCTCAGACTCCGCGGAATTAGCTGAATCACCGTCCCATAGTTCGGAATAAGAATGCCGATCTCATCACAAGCTACCTTCCCTTCGATCTGAAGGCGCTTGATTGCGGTATGAGCATCTAGGCCAGCGAATGCGTCGATATTTGAAACGACGAGTTGTCCGAGTTGATGCACCAGTCGGTTAAATTTTGGATTGCGCGGCTTCATCAAATCAGCGGCGAGCAGATCATTCATGTGATAGCCGCGCTCTCTGAGGACAGATGCGGCGTAGGGATCGGCAGGAATAAGCGCTCCCTTCGATACGCGGAAATAAATGCGCTCGCGCTTTGCCATCACGCCCTCTCGCTTTCGTCTGTACCCGGGCAGTAGCAATATTCATCGCACCGCTGCGGATTCTTGTTCATAGTCCGCTGGCAGATCAAAATAGGCCCGTCTGCCCATCCGCCGATGGAGTGCTGGCAGGAGTAGCAAGTAGGGATTGTGCCGCTCGATATAACGCGACCGCCGCTTCCCGTCCGCGATGTTTCTGGATTAGCTCGCAATACTTCACTTGGTCGAGTTCCGGTTGCGCCGCTAACCAGCGAGTCTCGCACAAATTCCGGAAATTTTCGCTTATATCCATTCACGCTGCGAACCTCTGATCAATCTTCATCGGACGGCCGCGAAGTTGGCGGATCGCCCCGTCGCGCATCGTGCAGCACTTTCCGCAGTCTCGGCAGCGGTAGCGGAAACCGTGGGATCGTTGCTTGTCGCTGACGTGACCGTGGAGGTGTAGCGTGCCGCCGCAGTTGTGGCATTTGGTCATGCTGTAATCCTCTGGCTGATCTCGGTCTTGCCTAGACCCCACGTTTCCCCGAGTGCCGAAGAGGCCATGTCGATCTGCACCGGCAGAAGGCGTTCGCCGCCGAGGTATCGAGTCCGGAGCGTCTTCGCCCATCGGAGCCAGTCATAGACGTCTGGCTTTTTCACTGCGGCCGCGACCTGCTCGATCCGGCGCGCGGCTTCCGCCGGGTCGATCTCCGGAGCCGGCAGCGAGATATACGCGACCCCTGTCCTCTTCGCGGCATCCCGGCACAGGCCGATGAACTCCGGCAACGTAGGCGGCCATGGCTTGTCGTCGCAGGCGTCAAGGGCTGCTTTCAGCGCCTCCGGCAGATCAGCGAACCCGCCGAGCTTCTCGGCCCAGGTGCGCTTGACGTTTTCGATGTCGCTGCCCCTCCATAGGTCGTGGAACTTCGCTCCGTAGAGTCCTTCGAGGCGACCGAAGAGCCGAGAAATCCATGCGTCAGGCAACACGAACAGCCTCGCCGGTGATGTCTGTAGGGCTTGCATTTCCTCGCTCATTCGCTTTTTTCCTTCCGGTCAAGATGTCGCCGACTTCCTTGCGTTCCGCGTCTCGCTGCTGGGCGTAACTACCCGGGCCAGCGCGAGAGGTGGGCGCAGTCCAGTCGGCCAGGAAGTGCTCACCAGGGCCGAAGAACGTCGTCGGCTGCTTGACGAACTGTGGTTCCGTACCCACAGCGGAGCAGTAAGCTGCATAACGCAAGACGCCCTCAAGGATCGTGCTAGCTGTAACCCCAGACTTGACCCTGGCTCCCCATGCCCTGAATGCGTCCTTCTTACTCGCCCCCGGTCTTTGCGGGTACGCATCCCACGCCTCCTCGAATTCAGGCGGGTAATCCCCCAATGGTTTTGATTTACTGGGATTGGGATTGGGATTGGGATTGGGATTGGGATTGGGATTGGGATTGGGATTGGGAGCATTGCCTTCCGTGTGCGTTCGCATAGCGTTCGCTTTACGCTCGCTTTCCCAACGCTGTGCTGCTGATGATTGAGCCTTCATGCGTTTGGATTGCGCCTCGCAAACCTCGTAGTCACAGCGCTTGTGAAACCAGCCGGTGGCAGTCTGCTCAAAAAACTCGTCCAGCACTGCTTCAACCGTTTCTAAGTTGCTGCGCATCCGGATCAGTTTTGCAACCTCGGATGTATTACTAGGAAGCTCACCCTCACGGGTGTAGTACAGATCCATCATCCTTCTGTACGCGAGGTCCTCCAAAGGCTCCAAATGCCCGGTGTGGGCCATGTAGTCGCCAATGTGGAATGGGTAGAAGTTAATTTCCAACTCCTTGAATATGGAGGTGGTCCTTGGCTTCCATATATGCCTTGTGAGCCTCTAACGGATTAGAAAAGTATCCAAGATGGTGCCGGACTTTATCAGCCTGAATTTTTGCTTGATAGCACTTGTGTTGCTTATTCCATGTCGACCCGAGCAATCCGGTACTTTTGTTGCGCAGTTCATGGCATCGGCCGGACAGCGTCGAGTTACGCATTCCGGTCAATTCCGCCAACTCCGTCAGTGAGTAGTCGCAGCCTTCACGCATCACCGACAGGATGGTTTCGTATTGGCCGTGGGCGAGGTTCGGGACGACATGGCCGTGCCAGCAGTCTATTGCCGTCTCTGCCTGGGAGACTCTCATGGCAGTTCCGCCGGCTTCATAAACACGTACCAGTGAGTCAGCCCCTTGCGGCCAGTCGGGTGCCCAAATAATGGCTTAACCTCAGTAAGCGCAAGCACTTCCTTTATTTTTACCTGCGTTTCGTTCCACTTAAAAACTAGCACACCATCCGAGGACAGCACGCGGAAACACTCCGAGAATCCTTTGTGTAAATCCTCACGCCAGTCGGTAGAGAGCTTCCCGTACTTCGCGGCCATCCAGCTTTTAGGCCCAGCGGTATGAAGGTGTGGTGGATCGAAAACCACAAGCTTGAAATTGCCGTCCAGGTATGGCAGCGCGGTGAAATCGAGCATCACGTCCGGTTCAATGCGCAGCGTGCGCCCATCGCATAGGACATGCGTTTCTGTTCTTTTGTCGCCGAACACTACATCAGGGTTCTGTTTATTAAACCAGAACATGCGACTCCCGCAGCAAGGATCTAGGACGCGCTTCAGTGTATCTATGGTATCCATCAGAAGCTCATCCTAGCCGGCGTCCCGTAATTCGCCGAACGCTCCAGCATCCCGGTATCGTCAGCCTTCTTGTGGCCGATGATGAAATACTGGCCGATATGGGATGGCGCGAACCATTGACGGCACTCGCAGAGGCAGCGGCGCTTATCGGGTAGCCGGAACCCGTTCGGTTTCTCGGGCATCCGCGCCATTTGAGCCAAATCGATGCGCTTCTTCGGCTGGTAATCTGGCCGGTTCCTGCGCAGAAAGGAATAGCGCTGCTCGCATCCATTCATCGGCCGGCCGAGAATGAAGGAAATGGTTTTGAAGATCGTGCCCTTGGCGCGCTCCTCGAAAAGGATTGCATCCTCATCGTGCGTCCATGATTTACCGCGCGTCATCATCGGTCTCCTTCGTGTCGCGCCAGCAGATATAGCTTGCCCAGAGCATGCCGCCGAAGATGAAGATGGCGAGCAGCCAGACGGAGATTTCGAGTCGCATCACGCCCTCCTGATCATGTCATGACAAGAAAAAGCCCCGATCAGCCTGCAGGCCGGTCGAGGCGAACCCACGCGAAAGGGGACGCGAGGGGAATGAGTTCATGC
>DATKWA010000078.1:0-29328 GCA_035529815.1 Occallatibacter sp.
AAGAGCTGGAGCCGTTCCGGCTGATGTGGCTGGAAGAGCCGGTTCCGGCCGAAGACATTGACGCGATGGCGGACATCAGGCACTCAACCTCAACGCCGATTGCGTGCGGCGAAAACCTCTACATGCGCTGGGGATACAGAGAATTGCTCGACAAGGAAGCCGTCGACATTATCCAACCTGATTTTCAAAAGGTTGGAGGGCTTGCCGAAGCACAAAAGGTTGCCAACATGGCGCAGACCTACTATGTGCCGGTGGCGCCGCATTGCGTGGTTTCGCCGATCGGAGTAATGGCAACCGCACACGCATGCACCACGTATCCGAACTTCCTTTGCTGTGAGTGGCATTGGATCAATCATCTCGATACCTGGAAGACGTTCGTCAAGGAAGGCGAGATCATTGTCGACGGTTACGTGACGCCGACAGACAAACCGGGTCTTGGTGTGGAGATGGACGAGGAAGAGGCGAAGAAGGTCCAGATTCCCGGCACACCATGGTTTGAACCGGAGAAATAAGAATTTCAAGGAGATCACCAACCCATGGGAGCGAAAATGAAAATGCAGAAGATCGTTACGGGTGTTGTGGCCTTAGCGGTATGCCTGGCGCTCACCCCGTGCCTCGCAGCTCAGTTCGGGCCTGTCATGCAGGAACCAGATGTTCCCCCTGCGCCGGATTTTCACGGGGAGTTTTTTACGCCGCAGCAAGTGATCCAATATACCTACTACTGGACCGGGGAAAGATTTCCCGATGGCCGGCCCAAGGTGCCCGACGACATTCTGGACCGCATGAAGAATGTAACCCTGGAAGAAGCCTGGGCAACCCTGCGCTCGGCGGGCTTCACCCATCAGTATGAAGACGGGTGGTACTCGATCCATCCCGATCAGGTCCTGGTGGGCAGGGCTCTGACATCCGTGTGGATGCCGGGACGACCCGATATTCAGAAGCAGATCGAAGCGCAAGGGAAAGAGGATCATCGAAAGGGTGGCACGAACGCCTGGCCCGTCGATATGCTGCAACCTCGCGACGTGTATGTATCGGACCACTTCGGGCTCAAGGTTGACGGACCGTCCATCGGAGACAACGTAGGCAACGCGATCTATGCCCGCTCAGGAAACGGCATCGTCTACGACGGCGCTGTTCGCGACATCAACGGCTTGAACGAGCTGCCAAACTTCACCTCCTTTGTTCGCTACTACGATCCATCTCACCATTTTGGAACTCTCGCCAGTGGAAGACTGCTGAATTCAACCATGGTGAGCATCAACGGTCCGACCCGCATTGGACATGTGCTTGTCATGCCGGGGGATGTAATTCTCGGACGGAATGGCGGAGTGCTCTTCATCCCCCCACAACTGGCCGAGCGTGTCGTCAAGGACTCGGAACGCACTCGTCTGGAAGACACCTTTGGACACCTGCGTCTGAAACAGGAGAAGTACACCGCTGGACAGATCGATGCCAAGTGGTCACCGGAGATCGAACAGGACTATCACCAGTGGCTAAAAGAGAACGAGGATCATCTTCCCGTATCGAAGACTGTGATTGAAGAGATCCTGAAGGAGAAAAACTAACAGAATCCAGGAGCCCTGAGTGATCTGCCTGCTTTCTAGCAGCCCTCACACATGACCGAAAGTGCCCCCGGTGGTTCACCAAAAGGCGAGGAAGACTCACTCTTGCTCAGCCAGCGCACGCCACTGGCTCGGGGCCTCGTGGACTGTTTTGACTCCGCCGCCCACACATGTCTCTCAATCAAACTGGTACAAAAATTGCCGGGCAATCCTGGCCAGGTTGAGAAATGTCGAAAATTGTATTTTGATTTTTGGCTGCCCCCCAGGGATTCGAACCCCGATATGCTGCTCCAGAGGCAGCTGTCCTACCATTGAACGAGGGGGCAGCAAGCGTGATGCTAGGCTATTCCTGCGGCCGTGCCGGCTTGGCCATGGCAGGGTGCCGGGCGCAAAGCCAACTTCTTTATCATAAGTGTATTCCCCACTACGGTCAAACCTGGGCAGGCCGCGAACACTGCACGCGACTCGATGGCATTTCATCCCGCGGCTATGCCCAATTCGCCGTTGCATTTTCCCCGCCCTGCTCACTCCTCGCGTAATACCTGCAACGGCCTCAACCCAAGAATTCGATAGCTGGCGATCCATCCGGTCGCCGTGGCCAGTACGGCCGTACCCACCAGCGCAATTGCCGTAGCGCCCCACTCGATATGGAACGCAACCTCCAGCCGATGCAGCAGCACTCGCGTCAGCAGGTTGGCGAACACGACTCCTACCGCCCCTGCCAGCAGTCCCAGCACGCTGAACTCCACGCTGAATGTGCGCACAATCCTCATGCGCGTCGCTCCCAGCGTCTTCAGCACCACAGCCTCCTGCATGCGCCGGAACCGAGTACTGGCAATGCTGGAAGCCAGAATCGTCAGCCCCGCCAGAATCGAGAAACCCGCCAGCAGCCGCACCACAAAGGTGATCTGGTCCACCACGCTCTCTATCCGCATCAGGACGTCTGCGACGTTAATCACGGTAATTGTAGGATAGGCGGCAAACAATGCGCGCTCCATCGTAGCAACCTGCTTCGGGTCCATATGCACGCCACCGTACCACGTCGCCGGCTGATCTTTCAGTTGCCCAGACGGTAGCACAAACTCGACCCGCCCTCCCAGGTGCTGCCCGTCGGCCCGGTAAATCGCGCTCACCTTTAATGTCCGCGCGACGCCACCAATCTCCAGTTCCACCGCGGAGCCCACGTTCAGGTTCAGACGCTGTGCCACGCCGTCACGCACTGCCAATTCAGCCGCATTTCCGTTCTTCCACCACGCACCTTCCGTGACCGTGTCGCCCTCCAGGGGAGCATCAGCCCAGGTCAATTCGGCATTTTCAAGCATCCGCCGCGGATAGTGCTTTCCTTTCATCTCCGACACAAGCTGCCCGTTGATGGAAACAAAACGCCCGGGAACCACCGGCATCAAATCCAGCTGCTGTTGCACACCCTTCTGGTGCTCAAAAAACTCCCTCACTCCGGCAACTTCGTCCTTCGTCACGTCCACTAGAAAAATATTCGGCAGCTTTGGCGAAGCCGTTTCCTTCAATTCACGCAAAACCTGCGCCTGCATCAGGTAAACAGACAAAATCAGCATCACGCCGGTTCCCAATGCCGCAAGCACGGCTGCCGACTGGTTCCCGGGCCGGTAAAGATTCGCCAGCCCATGTCGCAGCGACGATGGCAACCGCAGACGCACGCGATCCAGCAGAAAACGTACCAACCATAACGCTCCCGCCGCCAACGCCAGCAGAACAACGAGCGCAATTGCAAACATCGCCGCGAACACACTCCCAACTTTCGCCGAGTCAGAAAGCGCCCACGCAATCCCGCCCAGCGCTGTCACCACTATCGCCGCAATTGCCAACTGCAACCGCCGCGCCCACCACTTCGCCACCCAGCCGCGAAACCCTTCCGGCCCCGATTCAACCAGTCTGCGCAACACCAGTACCGGCCGCACCGCGCGCACATCAAGCAGCGGCGGCAGACAGAACAGAAGCGTCGTCAGCAAGCCGGTTCCCAGCCCGGCCAGCACCGACTGCCACGGAAAATTCAAGACAACATGAATCGGAACCAGATTCCCGAACGCAGCCGGCAGCGCCACCATCACACCCAGGCCGGCGACCACGCCCACCACGCCTCCAACCAACCCCAGCCCCAGCGTCTGCAACAGAAAAATACGCAGCAAGTCCCCCGATCCCGCGCCCACCGCTTTCAAAATCGCAAGCATGTCCATCCGCTGCTCAAGGTGCGCGTGCATCGCCATGGCTACGCCAATCGCGCCCAGCACCATCGCCACCAGGCAGATCAAGCTCAGGATCGCCGTTGCATTATCGAGCCCGCGAGTCAGCGCCGGATTGCCCTCGCGAAAATCCATCACCTGCGCATCCGGAAGCGCCGACTCCAGTTCACTGCGCACCGCCGCAGCCTCGGCATCGGCAGAAAGTCCGCCTGGGGCTTTCTCAGGCAGCTTCACCAGCAGCCGTTCGCTCACACGACTACCGGGCGCAACCAGTCCTGTTCGCGCCAGCGCCGCCTGCGAAATCATCACCCGCGGCCCCAGTCCAGCGCCGCTCGTAATCCGATCCGGCTCCTGTTGCAGCACTGCTGCAATCTTGAAGTCTCTGCCCCCAAGCCGCAACGTGTCGCCCACCTTCGCGTTCATCCGGATCAGAAACTCGTCCGCAACCACAGCCGAATCGCCCTCGAGCGCCTGCGCCAGAGTCATCGCCGGCTCCAGTTCGGCCGTCCCATAATAGGGATACTCGCTCGGATCTACAGCCTTCAACGAAACCAGCAGCGGCACCGGCTGCGGCGGAACGGAGGCCATTGAAATTGTCTCCGTTACCCACGTCGAGCGAATCCCGCTCGAGCCGGCCCCGGCGCTTCCCTGCTTCAAGATTGCGGCAACCTTACTCAACTCCTCCGCTGTCGGCGGATGAAGAATCCGCGCGCTCAGGTCCCCTGCCATCAACGAACGCGCTTGGCCGGAGAGCGTCGTCCGGAAGCTGTCGCTCAGCCCGCGCACGCCCACCAGCGCCGCCACGCCCACCGCAACCGACAGCATCACGAACCCAAACTTGCCCGGCGCCGACTTCAAATCCCGCCAGCCAATGGCTGCAGCCCGCTTCCAGGTCAATGCCCGCTTAGCCATTGTTTCCCTCGTTCTTCAGAGGAGTCAGACCCGCGCTCTGATCCGCCGCATACGGCAGCGTGTCCTGCACCACTATTCCGTCCTTCAACACAATCCTGCGGTCCGCTCGGCTTGCCACCTCCGGATCATGCGTCACCAGCACCAGCGTTGTTCCAGCCTTCTTGTTTCGCTCCAGCAGCAGGTCCAGCACCAGCTTTCCATTCGCCGAGTCAAGATTCCCCGTTGGCTCATCGGCCATCACAATCGGCGGATCGACAACGAAGGCCCGGGCCAGCGCAACCCGCTGCTGTTCCCCGCCTGAAAGCTGAATCGGATAGTGATCCACCCGCTCGGTCAGCCCAACTTCATCCAGTAGCCGCCGTGCCTGTTTCAACCCGCTGCCCTCCACATTCAGTTCGTAGGGCAGCAACACGTTTTCAAGAGCCGTCAACGTCTGAATCAACTGGTACGACTGAAAAACAAAGCCGATCTTGCTTCCCCGCACCGTGGCCAACTGTTCCTCAGCCAGATTGTGGATCGGCGCTCCATCCAGCCAGATCTCGCCCGAACTCGGCGTATCCAGCCCCGCCAGCAAGCCCAGCAGAGTACTCTTCCCGCTGCCGCTTGCCCCCAAGATCGCCACAAACTGCCCGGCAGGAATCGTCAGCGAAATTCCTTTCAGAATCTCAACTCGCCGCGTCCCATTCTGTATCCACTTCTTCGCATCGCGAACTTCAATCACCGTGCCACTCTCCTCAACGCCAGGTCCCTGCCTCACGCAGCTACACTATCCATGTGGACGTACGCCGCGCATTTCTCGTTTCAATTTGCCTGCTGCTGTTGCCCGGCTTTCTTGCCGCCGCTTCGCCGCGCATCCTGGTCTGTTACGGCGACAGCATTACCGCCGGTTACGGTCTCGAATATGGCAAGTCCTTCCCTGACGCCCTCCAGCGTCAACTCGACGCCCAGGGTTACCACTACAAAGTCATCAACCGCGGCACCAGCGGAGCCACCACGAAAGACGCTGTCGCCGGCCTGCCATCCCTCCTGAGCCTGCACCCCGATGTCGTCATCGTCGAGTTCGGCGGCAACGACGGCCTCCGCGGCTTGCCCCTCGATCAAACCCGCCGCAACCTGGGCCAGGTCCTCACCACTCTCGAAGCTGCGCACATCAAGATTCTGCTGGCCGGTATCACTTTGCCTCCCAACTACGGCCCCGACTATATCAAATCCTTCGACCAGCTCTTCCGCACACTCGCAGCCCGCCATCGCGTCGCCTTCGTGCCCATGATCTACAAGGACCTGATCCGCGTCCCCGGCACCATCCAGCAGGACGGCATCCATCCCACCGCCAAGGGTTCCGAGATCATCGCCAAAACCCTGTTACCCACGCTCAAGCCGCTGCTGCGCAAGGGACCCTGAGCGAATTCTGTCTGTCTCATCCAAGAACCACGACCGGCTGAAACAGCGTTCCCGCTATCCTTTTCGCAATCCCCACAAGCTCTCGCTGTCCCGCAAACACCTTCACCATCGAAGCCTGGGAAAACTCCGGCAAGTTCGCCTGCGCCCCGTTCCGCAATCGTCCCAACGCTTGAACATCTCCCGTAACCGCCGGCATCTCCGGCAACAGACTCCGCGGATGCACGCAAAACTGCTCCAGCGCTTCCAGGTCGCCAGCCGCCTTCTCCAACTCCTCCAGCGTGTGCGCCTCGTCCAGCGCAAATACTCCTGCCCTGGTCCGCCGCAGCCGGCTCAAATGCGCTCCGCAGCCCAGCGCCTGGCCCATCTCATGCGCCACCGAGCGCACATACCCCCCCGCGGTGATACTCACCCTGAACTCAGCCTCAGCCGCATCCAGCGCGACAATCTCAAAACCCCGAATACGCACCTTCGCGGTTTTCAGTTCCACCGGCTTGCCTTCTCGCGCGAGTTTGTACGCCGGCGTCCCCGCAATCTTCTTGGCAGAGTAAGGCGGCGGCATCTGCTCCATCTCGCCGTCAAACCGCGCCGCCGCCGCGCGCACCTTTTCCAGCGTAAGCGCCGAACCAATTTCACCCCATAGGTCCGGCCCCGCAGCCTGCCCTTCGGCGTCATAGGTGTCTGTTGAGAATCCCAGGCGAATCATCCCGCTGTAGCTTTTCTCGGCGGTAGAAAAATACTGCGCCAGACGAGTATATTTGCCCAACAGGAGCGGCAGTACCCCAGTCGCCATCGGGTCCAACGTCCCAAGGTGCCCGATCGACTTCTCCCCGGTCATCTTCCGTAAGCGGTTCACCACGTCGTGGCTTGTCATCCCGCCCGGTTTGTCTACTATCAGTAATCCATTCACGCGGCCATCCGTTTCCTTTCTCAACTGTAGAGCATTTTCATGGCGCACAATGGAGCGCCGCACAACCGGCCACCTATCCTTTGCCATACCGGCAAGAGCCTCTTATCCTTACATGAGATGGATTTCGACCTCGGCTACGAAAGCAAAACGATTCGACAATTGCGCAAATTGCTGAAGAGCCTGCCCTGCGACCCATCCATAAAGGCTGTACACGATCTGCGCACACGCACTCGCCGCATCGAGGCCATTGCCGGCGTGATCATTCCAGGCCATGAGAAATCCCGCCGCCATCTGATGCAAATCCTTAAACTACTCCGCAAGGCGGCGGGCGACGTGCGGGATATGGATGTGCTGGCAGCCAAAGCGCGCACACTTTCCGGCCATACCCGCGACGAATCCGTGGCCCACCTGCTGGAGCATTTGCGCGCCAGCCGCATCGAAAGCGCGCGCGCACTCGTCGACACGGTAAACGAACAGCGAAAGGATGCCGACGATAGTCTGAAGACATTCTCAAAGCAGCTCGATAAGCATTTGCACTCCATGAATTCAGGCGCAGAGAACAATACCAACTACGCGAAGCCCTGCATCGATGCGGCGATCAGTCTGGTGGATGAACTCAGCCGTTGGCCCGCGTTCGACGCGCAAACTCTGCACGCGTTCCGCATCAAGGTCAAAGAACTGCGTTACTCTTTGCGATTGATGGAAGGCCCAGATCTGAAGTTCGTGAGAGCTTTAGATAAAACAAAAACGCAAATTGGCAATTGGCACGACTGGCAGGAACTCAGAAAAATAGCGGGAGACGTACTCGACCCAAAGATGAATCGCTCCGTTCTCAAGGAAATTGATGAGATTGTCAGCGAAAAACTCAAATTGGCCCTTGCCGCTGCCCGCACGCTGAAAGCGCGATGCCTCAGTGCCTACCGCGGTTTCACGATTACTGAATCCTGAAGCCGTGCGATGCTGCCCACGGTTAACGCCCTCCGCGGCCAGCCGTCACAGCCCGCCCGTCCCCGGCGACCTCACCAGCGACAGAAACTCTGTCCGCGTTTCCTTCTGCCGGAAGCAGCCCACCATCGCCGAAGTCACCGTGGACGAGTGCTGCTTCTCAATGCCGCGCATCATCATGCACAGGTGCCGCGCCTCAATCACCACACCCACCCCCTGCGGATCAATGGCTTCCTGAATGGTATCCGCAATCTGCCGGGTCAATCGCTCCTGCACCTGAAGCCGCCGCGCAAACACCTCCACGAGCCGCGGAATCTTGCTCAGTCCGACGACCTTGCCCTTGGGAATATAGGCCACGTGCACCTTACCGAAGAAGGGCAGCATGTGGTGCTCGCAGAGGGAGAACATCTCGATGTCCTTCACAATCACCATCTCGTCGTAGTCCACATCGAACAGCGCCTCGCGAAGAATCACGGACGGATCCTCGTCGTAGCCCTTGGTGAGGAACGCCATCGACTTCTCAACCCGCGCGGGCGTTGCAATTAATCCATCGCGGCTCGGATTTTCACCCAGCCGGCTCAGAATCTCACTGTACATCTCCTGCGTGCTGAATCCGCTCAGGCCCTCGTCCGACTCCGCTGCCCTGCGAATCGACTTGCTCACTGCAATCGGCTGCGCCATTCTGCTCATCCTCTCACCCTGGGGAACAGGGGTGTTTTATTTCGCTCTCTCGCCGTAGTATTCGAAAAAATTATTCTCCGTCTCTTCCACGCGCACATATTCCAGCTCGCCAGCCGGCATCGCGTCCTTCAACAACTCAAACACCTTCCTACAGAGATTCTCCGTTGTCGGCACGCAATGGTCAAAGAGCAAATCGAGATTCAGGTTCGTATGATCGAAACGATCCAGCACTCTTGTGCATACCACTTCATCCAGATCGATCAGATTCACCACCATGCCGGTCTCTCGGTCCACCGGACCGCCCACCAACACTTCTACAACATAGTTGTGCCCGTGCCCATGCGGGTTATTGCATTTCCCATACGCGGTTCTGTTCTCCTCCGCCGACAACACATCGGAGTGCAGCCGATGGCTCGCGCTCAGCATGTATCGGCGGCCAAAGTAACTCTTCACGCCTCACCCCGATACTCCGCAAAGATCTCCGGCGTCTCATAAATCCGCACACAAGTCAGCCGTGCCCCACCGGCAGCAACAATCGCCGACTCCAGCCGCTTCCACGCCGAGATCGCAATGTTCTCCGTTGTCGGGATCAGCTTCGCAAACTCCGGTGCCTCAAGGTTCAAATGCCGATGGTCGTACGCGGACAGCACCTCGCGCTCAATCACATCCTTCAGCCACTTCAAATCCACAACGAAACCAGTCACCGGGTCCGGCTCGCCAGCCACCGTTACTTCCAGCGTGTAGTTGTGCCCATGCCCGTTGCGATTGGCGCAGCGCCCGAACACTTGGTCATTCTTCTCCGCCGTCCAACTCTCGTTCCAGTAAAAGTGCGAAGCAGAGAAAGTCGCCCGCCGCGTCAAAAAGATCATTCCGACTCCTCCTCCTAAAAGATGCGCCAAACCGCGAATGCGCTTCACAGCTTTCAGCTAAATCTTGCTTTTCATGCCTTATAGCTCCGCCCCTTCCAGCTTACCTGCTTCAATATCCGATGCTGAAACCAGCTCCGGTAAAGCAGACCCGCAAACAGAGGTAATCCCAGGGGTGCCAACGCACAATCCAGAAACGGAAAGTTCGACTTTGCTACCCGCGCATAGAACCGCACCAGCGTCCTCACCCACAACAGGGCCAGCACCCAGCCAGCCGCAAGCCACTGAATTGAATGCACCCCAAATTTAGCATTCCACAGCGCCACCGCAAGAAAAGGCAACCCAAACAGTAGCAAAAGATCCAAAACCCGCCACGCGGACAGCGCCAGCGTATTGTCAAACAACAGCGCCAGATTTTTAGTCCATCCCTCAATCATTGCTGCCGTTGTCCGATACATCCGCGTCGCCACCGCATCGTCCGCGTACCGGAACCGCAACCCCACTCTGCGCCGCTTGGCCAGATACGCTAGTTCCACGTCTTCCAACACCTTGTCCGCCACGCTGGCGTGCCCGCCGAGCTTGCGGTAAGCCTCGCGCTCCACCAGGAGAAACTGCCCGTTGGCCGCGGCAATACCCTGATTCGGGTCCGATACCTTCGCCGGCGGATAAGCCAGCGCCAACTCGCAAAACACCAGAGGCATCAGCGTCCGTTGCGCCAGCCCTCGCACAATCTGTCGCGGAGAATAGCTCAGCATGCCTGCCTTGTGCCGCTCCGCTTCGTGCATCGCCCGACGCAGGTTTCCCTGCTCGTGCACCGTATCAGCATCGGTAAACAGCAGCCACCGTCCCCTTGCATGCCGTGCTGCCGTCCAGATTGCGTTTGCCTTCCCCGTCCAACCCGGCTCCAGCTTCGCAGCCTCCATCAGCGTCACGCCACTGAATCCCCTTGCAATCTCCGCCGTCTTGTCGCTCGAGTGGTCATCCACCACAATCAGCTCCCAGTCCTTGCCCAGCTCAAAAATATCCTCAGACTGGCTCACTAGCGATTCCAGGCATGCCCCCAGGCAATCCTCCTCATTGCGTGCAGGAACAATCACCGTCAGCTCCATTAGTTCCTCTGGCTCCGGCTGCGCAAATACTGTCCCTGCAATTGTTTTGCTCACCCACTCCCGCCAATCCTCGAGCGCGGGAGGCTCGTCGGAAAGTCCCAGCACCGGTTGCCACCCGCCGCCGGAAGGTCCACTAGAATCAGCATCATCCTTTGTCATCGACATCGCCCTTTCATTCAAGCCCCGTCGCTCCGTATTATAAGTATGTGCGCTCCTCTCGATTCTTCGCTTCTGTTCTCCTCCTACCGCTGGCCCTTGTGTCCGCCTGCAACCGCGGCTCTCATCCAGCGCAAACAGGCAAAATTGCCCCCAATTTCACCGTCTCCGACGGCACGACTACAGTTCGTCTAGCTGACTACCGAGGCAAAGTCGTGCTGGTCAACTTCTGGGCAACTTGGTGCGGCCCCTGTGTCATAGAGTTGCCATCGCTGCTCCAGCTTCACCGCGATCAGCCGAACCTGGTTATTCTGGCCATCAGCGTCGATGAAGATCCAGATGCCTATAAGACCTTCCTCGCCCGCCACCACGTCGACCTGATCACTGTTCGCAATCCCAGCGAGTCCGTCCCAGACCTCTTCCATACCGACATGTGGCCTGAAACCTACGTCATCGACCGCAAAGGCGTCATCCGCGCCAAATACGTCGGTGCCCAGGACTGGTCCGACCCTCAGATTCGCACCTTCCTCAGCTCTCTTTAGCGGCTCCGGTCGGCTATCATTTGAGTATGACTACGGTCGATATTGTCTATCGCTATGCCACGCAGCCCACCGAGAGTGTGGCAGTTGCCTTGGCTGGCGCACGCGACGTCTATGGCATTCGCCGCATCACCATTGATTCCGCTACCCGCACCCTGCGCGTTGAATTCGACGCCACACGCCTCAACACTGCCGACGTCACAAAGCTCGTCCGCCTCACCGGCCTGGAGATCGCCCAGGAGCTGCCCCTGATTCCGCCGGCGTCCCAGCCCGAGGTCGCGCCAGCGGTCTGACCCGCTGCATTGCGCCTCTACCCAATCCCTGATAATCTGTCATTGGTTCTGCATGGAATCGCTTGTGTGCGCCCGTAGCTCAGCTGGATAGAGCGACTGACTACGAATCAGTAGGTCGGGAGTTCGAATCTCTCCGGGCGCACCATCACATTAGTCTCAACAGAAAAAGGCCCCTTCGGGGCCTTTTTCTGTTCTTTCTATACTGTTCAGGCGTATTTATCGTCCTGCAATAAATAAGTCGTCTATTTATACTCACACGCGATATTCAACTTCTTCCGTTCGCACGCCGTCGCAGGCAACGAACCATCAACTACTGCGGCAATCCCGCGGCCTTGCAGTCATACTGCCGGATGCGCTCCCACTCCTCGCGGTTGGGTTGGTCATTTGCCTGTGTGTACGCAGACGCAACGAAGCTCGCCTGCACACACTGATCTCTCTTTGTGCCGGCCTTCACTGCAAAGTTATACTGCGCCACCTGATCGTCAACGACCTTGGTCGGCGTGATCTGCGCCTTTGGACCGTCCGCTGCGGTGCCCAGAAAGGTCAGCGTCGAATAGCCCACCAAGACAAGGCCCACAACGAGAGCAATTGATCTGAATTTCTTCACGTCCTTCTCCTTCTCAACCGGCGCATGCGCACGGCCACGAAACTAAGCAGTCGTGCCCCTGTCACACGCAATGCACACCCATCGCAGACGGCTCCCAAGCCAGAACCCGCACTACGGGCCAAACAAATGCCTCGTGGACATCACACTATGGCAGATGCTGTTGGGCTTCAATCCCACGACAGTGTTATATTTTGCGGCCCCACATCCACCCATGCTGACCGCCTCGAGTCCGACCTGAACTGCCTGTCGGCGCCGTACCTACTCCTGCTTCTTCGGCAGCAACGCTCAATTCTTCACAAGCGTTTCAATGACCAATCGGCGTGAGTCCTGTCTCGGAAATCTCACAGCAAAAGTAGACGATCACTTTTCACGGATAATCTATTGAATATAAATACGATGAATCACAAGCACCCTGCAACGCTCCGGTTCCGCTATCGCCTGCGCACACAAATGAAAAGAGCGGAGCGCCATGCGCTCCGCTCTTTGTAAAACCCTTCCAGAGGCCTAATAAAGACGGAAATTTACCTCGATGTTTACATAAACCGCCACGGGCGTCTTCCCATCCCGCATCGCCGGCTTGAATTTGTACTTGCGCACCGCCTCCATGGCCTTCTCATCCAGGCCCATTCCCAGCGCCCGAACAATGTGCACATTCTGCGGATTTCCCTGCGCATCCACAATCAGGCCTACCAGGCAAACGCCCTGATACTTGGCCCGGCGCGCCTCGTCAGAAAATTCAGCCTCAGGCTGGAACAGCGGAACCGGTGCAGAAACCCGGCCGCCCACCTGCGCCAGGCCGCCGCCTGTATTCCATCCCGATCCCGGCCCGTAGCCAATTCCGTTGCCGGAGCCCAGTCCACCGCCCGAGCCCGATCCCATGCCGCCGCCCGACCCAGTCCCATTCGAAAGAACCACATTGACGCCGCTCTTCATGCCAATCGTCGGCAGCTCTGGATTATCCGGTAATTTGATGTCCTTCTGCACTTCAATCGCAGCAGGCATCTCAATCTTCGGCTTGTCGAAGGTTTGCACCATCGGCGGCACAACTGGGTTCTTCTCAATCTTCGGCAGCTTCCCTTTGCTCGCATTGATAATGCTGTGGTCGCCGCCGCCACCGCCGCCACCCACCTTCTGCGCGGCCTTGGGCGCGTTGAAATCTCCCACATCGATGGCCGTCAAATCCATTGCAGGCTTCACCGCTTCAACGATCTTCTTGCCCACAAAAAACAGCACAACCAGCAGAATGATCAGGTTGACCGTCGTCGAGATCCCGATCGCCCACGGGTTCGGCTTCACCGCCAGGAGGTCAGGCACCGGGATCGGCGTCGAAGTCAGCTCCAGGGGTGGCAGCTTCCGTGGGAAGAATACGTCCTGAATGCTCTCCCACAAAGTTGACCAGATCGGCTTCTCTTCGAATGTCCCGCCCATCAGGGCGTCAAGAAGCTCGTGGCCGTCGGTCAGGGCCGCAGCTGCTTCAGTATTCGAGTCTGCCTGCGTCAGTAATTCATTTGCCATGGTTGCTGCTGGCTCTAGCGCCTCTGCCTGTCCGGCTTCCGGTCTTACTGGGGATGTTTGCGTGTCCACGTCTATTGGACCATTATGCTTGATTGCACCCGCACTTGTCTCGAAACCGGGGCCCTCATCTTCAAGGGACTCTCGCTCCAGGGATCCATATTCCGGCCTGTGCATGGCTCCCATAAACAATAGACGAAAAGGGCATCCTGTTTGTTACCCAAAATCTCGTGCCTGTCCATTTAGACTAACAATGTACAAGTCTGCACTATTTCACGGAGTGACGATGCCCCCAGCGCCGGAATTAAAGGCGACCCTTACCCTGCCGCAAACTGGCTTTCCCATGAAAGCCAATCTGCCTCAGAATGAACCTCTTCGCTTGGCCCGCTGGGCCGCCCTCGACCTCTATGCCGAGCTGCGCAAAGCTGGCAAGGGGCGCCCTGCCTATCTGCTCCACGACGGCCCGCCCTACGCCAACGGCCCCATCCACCTCGGCCACGCCCTCAACAAGGGCCTCAAGGACTTTGTCGTCAAATCCAAGACCATGGCCGGCTTTGACGCCCCCTATGTCCCCGGATACGACTGCCACGGCCTTCCCATCGAGATCAAGGTCGACGAAAAACTGGGCCGCAAGAAGCTGGAAATGCCGGTCCCCGCGGTTCTGGAAGCCTGCCGCGCCTACGCGCAGAAGTATGTAGACCTGCAAACCTCGCAGTTTGAGCGCATTGGCTGCCTCGGCCGCTGGCAAACGCCCTACAGAACCATGTCGCGCGACTACGAAGCCCGCACCCTCGAAGCCTTCTACGGCTTCCTGGAGAAAGATTTCGTCTACCGCGGCCTCAAGCCCGTCTACTGGTGCATTCACGACCGTACCGCCCTGGCTGAAGCCGAGGTCGAGTACGATATGCACACCAGCCCCTCGGTCTACGTCCGCTACAGGCTCACCTCCGACCCAGCCGACATCGCTCCCGCGCTCGCCGGCCGCGCCGTCTCCACCATCATCTGGACCACCACCCCCTGGACCCTGCCGGCGTCCCTCGCCGTCGCCTTCCATCCCGACTTCGACTACGTGGCCCTGGCCGCTGGCGACGCTCCCGATGCCCCGGTCTACATCGTCGCCGCAGAACTTGCCAGCCAGGTCGCCGCGGCCTGCAATTTCGGACCCACCACAGAACTCGCCCGCTTCAAGGGCGCCGTGCTCGACCGCCTAACCTTCCAGCATCCGTTCCTCGAACGCTCCATCCTCGGCGTTCTCGCCAACTACGTCACCGCCGACACCGGAACCGGCGCAGTCCACACCGCACCCTCCCACGGTGCCGACGATTTCTACACCGGCCAGCGCTATAACCTCGACCCCACCTGCCGCGTCTACGCCGCCGGCCACATCCACGTCGATACCGCGGCCTGGCCCCACGCCACCCCGCCCCCTTTCGACGGCCTCAAAGTCTGGGCCGCCAATCCCGTCATCGTCAAAATGCTTGAAGACAGCGGAGCCCTGCTCGCAACCGCCCCGCTCGAACACTCCTACCCCCACTGCTGGCGCTGCCACCACCCCGTAATCTTCCGCGCCACCGAGCAGTGGTTCATCGGTCTCGATACTGAGGTCAAGCGCGCCGATGGCTCCGAAACAACATTCAGGCAGCTCGCCATCGAAGAGATTGACAAGGTCGTCTGGGACCCGGCCTGGGGCAAGGAGCGCATCACCAACATGATCGCCACGCGCCCTGACTGGTGCATCAGCCGCCAACGCATCTGGGGTGTGCCCATCGCCGTCTTCCTGTGCGAAGGCTGCCAGAGACCTATCCTCTCGTCTGAGCTCAACCGCAAGATCGTCGCCCTCTTTGAAAGCGAGGGCGCTGAAGCCTGGCACACCACCGACGTCGCGGCCCTGTTGCCCAGGGACGCCACGTGCGCCCACTGCGGCGGCAAACAATTCCGCAAAGAGACCGACATTCTCGACGTCTGGTTCGACTCCGGCACAAGCTGGTTCGCAGTCTGCGAATCCGACACTGAGCTAAAACCCGCCTATACTGAATTCCAAAACGGCGACGGCACACGGACCCTCTATTTGGAAGGCGGCGACCAGCACCGCGGCTGGTTCCACTCTTCCCTGCTCACCTCCGTTGCCCTGCGCGGCCGCGCTCCGTATTCGCACGTCACCACGGCCGGTTGGACCCTCGACGAACAAGGCCGCGCCATGTCCAAATCCCTCGGCAACGGCGTCGATCCGGTCGACATCGCCAACCGCATGGGCGGCGAAATCGTCCGCCTGTGGGTCGCCTCCGTCGACTTCCGTGAAGACATGGCCGCCAGCGAAAACCTCATGCAGCGCTGCGCCGACCTCTATCGCAAGCTGCGCAACACCTTCCGTTTTCTGCTTGGCAATCTCGCCGGCTTTGAGCCTGGCCGCGATCGCGTTGCGGAAGCTGACCTCCTCCCACTCGACCGCTACATGCTGGCCCGGACCCGCGAGCTGACCGAAAATATCCTCGCCTGGTACCAGGGCTTCGAGTTTCACCGCGTCTATCAAGCCGTCAACGAATTCGCCATCGTCGACCTCAGCGCCTTCTATCTCGACGTGCTCAAAGACCGCATGTACACCTTTGCGCCCACCAGCCACGAGCGCCGCTCTGCGCAAAGCGTCCTCTGGCAAATCACCGAGGCCCTCGTCCGCCTCGTCGCCCCCATCCTCAGCTTCACCGCCGACGAAGTGTGGGAGTATCTGCCCGCCGTCGAAGGCCGCGAAGCCTCTGTTCACCTGGCTCTCTTCCCCAAGCCCGAGGAAGTCTTCTCCGAAGATCCTGCGAAACTGCTTCAGGAGTGGAAACAGCTCTTTGAAGTCCGCGATCAGGCTCTCCGCGTTCTCGAAGAAGCCCGCCAGAACAAGATCATCGGCAAAGCCCTCGAAGCTGAGTTGGACATCACAGCCAATGGCGACCAGCTTGCCCTGCTTCAGCGCCATGCTGCTGGCCTTAAAGAAGCCATCAACGTCTCCGCGGTCAAAGTAGTCGAAGGCGCGGAGTTCACCGTCAAGGTCCTTCCCGCTTCCGGCCACAAATGCGCCCGCTGCTGGAACTTCATGCCTGAAGTCGGCGACTACGGCATCTGGCAAAACGTCTGCACCCGCTGCCAATCGGCGCTCAAAGAAATGAAGATCGCCCCGCCGCAGCTCACGGAGGCCGCACAATGAGCTTTACCGCGCCCCGCCGTCTCCCCTGGCTGCTCGGCCTCTCCGCGCTCATCCTTGCCGCCGACCGCCTCACCAAGATCTGGGTTAGCGCGCACATCCCCATGGGCGGAGCCATCCCCATCATCCCTCGTGTCCTCCGCATCACCCACTGGACTAACGACGGCGCTGCCTTCTCGCTCTTCGCAGACTCAGCCGCGCCGCACACCGTCCGCTGGACACTGATCTCCTTCTCGCTCCTCGCCGCCGTCGTGGTTCTAGCCGCCATGATCCGCCTCGGCAGCCGCTTCACCCTCACCACCGTCGCCCTCGCCCTCGTCTTCGCGGGAGCCCTCGGTAACGTCCATGACCGCATCGCTTACGGTTCGGTCGTCGACTTCATTGAAGTCCACATCTTCGCCTACCACTGGCCCGACTTCAATATCGCCGACTCTTCGATCGTCATCGGAGCCTGCCTGTTGATGCTGGATTCGCTCCTTCCAAAAAGAAGCGACCAGTAACCAACCAACGACGCTCACAAGCGCGTTCCTCTGCGGCATTTATCCGTCGCGCGACCACAACTGTCTTCGCCTTCATTCCTCTTATCGCCCCAGACAGATATAATCGCCGGGTCAATCCGTTTGCTTCAGGAGTCGAACTAAATGCCGCCACACGGTTCAGAATCAACTTTCCCCATCCCAGAACCATCGGGGCGCATGTCGCATCAGCGCTGGATTGTCTGTGCCCTGCTGTTTCTCGCCACCGTCATCGCCTACGTGGACCGCGGCGTCATCGCCTACCTCGAGAACTTCCTTGAAGGCATAATCCCCGGCCTCGACAGCGTCAAATACGGATTCATCATCGCGGCCTTTCAAGCTGCCTACGCCATCGGCATGGTCGTCGCCGGAGGAGTGACCGACAAGCTGGGAACGCGCAAGGCCTTCGCCATCGCCATCGGTCTGTGGAGCTTTGCTGCCGTGCTGCCTGGCATGGCATTTTCTGTCATCACATTCGCAATCGCCATGTTTCTTCTCGGACTCGGCGAAGCCGCCAATTTCCCGGCCTGCATCAAAGCCATCGCAGAGTGGTTCCCAAAGCGCGAGCGGGCGCTGGCCACAGGCATCTTCAACTCCGGCACCAACGTCGGCAATATTCTGGTGCCGTTGATCGTCCCGTCTCTAGTGCTCTTGGTCGGCTGGCGCGGCACCTTCTTTGTTACTGGATCCTTCGGTCTGGTTTGGCTCGCCTTTTGGCTCTTTTACTATCGCAAACCAGAAGAGCATCCCAATGTCTCTCCGGCCGAGCTGGCCTTGATCCTCAGCGATCCCGTAGAAACGATCAAAAGCGTGCCCTGGAGTCACGTCGTGCCCCGCAAGGAAACATGGGCCTTCGCCATCGGCAAGTTTCTTACCGACCCGGTCTGGTGGTTCTATCTCTTCTGGATTCCCCGCTACCTGCAATCGACCTTCCACCTGACCCTTGAACAAAACCGCATGCCAGTCATGATTGCGTACAGCATCTCGGTCTTCGGCAGCATTGGCGGTGGATGGCTCTCCTCCATCCTCATCAAGCACGGGAAAAGCGTCAACTTCGCGCGCAAGACAACCATGTTCATCTGCATACTCCTGATCGTGCCTATCTTCACCGTGCCCTTCGTTCATCAACTGTGGTTAGTGGTGGCGTTGCTGGGCCTGGCTACCGCGGGGCATCAGGGATGGTCGGCAAACCTGTTTACGCTGCCTTCCGACATGTTCCCAAAATCCGCCGTCGGCAGCGTCATCGGCATCGGTGGCATGATGGGGGCTCTCGGCGGCGTATTGCTGCAACCGGCCACTGGCCTGATCGTCGGCATCACCCACAGCTACATCTCTCTATTCGTCATGGCCTGTCTGGCCTATCCCCTGGCTTTCTTCATCATCCACAGAATTTCACCGCGTCTGGCTCCGGCGCGCATGGACTAGCAAATCTTGAATCAGATCGGCGCATGGATAATCGCACTATGTAAGAATCCATTCATGCGTCCTCCTTCCATGCGCGCAATACTTATCCTCGCCACTGTTGCATTCCTGCTAATTCTTCGCCCCGCAAGCGCCCAGCGGCTCGCCACCACTGTTCTCCCCCAGCACTACACGCTCACGCTCGCCCCGGACCTCAAAGCCGCCACCTTCAAAGGCGTCGAGTCCATCGACGTCTCCATCAAAGAGCCGCTCACCTCCATCACCCTCAACTCGGCTGAGATCGCCTTCCAATCCGTCACCGTCACCGATGCCGGCCGCGAACAAATTGCCACTGTCTCCCTCGACAAGGACAAGCAGCAGGCCACCTTCACCTTCCCCGCAGCACTCCCGGCAGGCAAAGCGACACTCTCCATCGCCTACACCGGCATCCTCAACAACGAGCTCCGCGGCTTTTATCTCTCCAAAGGCGACCATCGCAACTACGCCGTCACCCAGTTCGAGCCCACCG
The DNA here is from genome assembly GCA_035529815.1 of Occallatibacter sp. Classification (GTDB taxonomy): domain Bacteria; phylum Acidobacteriota; class Terriglobia; order Terriglobales; family Acidobacteriaceae; genus Telmatobacter. The sequence goes on from DATKWA010000078.1 coordinate 19,342, forward strand.
ACGCCCGTCGCGCCTTCCCTTCCTTCGACGAGCCCGCCTTCAAAGCCACCTACGACATCTCCCTCGTCATCGACTCGGCCGACACCGCCATTTCCAACGGCCCCATCGTCAGTGACACGCCCGGCCCCGGCGACGGAAAACACACACTCAAGTTCCTCACCACACCAAAGATGTCCACCTACCTCGTAGCCTTTCTCGTCGGCGACTTTCAGTGCTCGTCCGGCTCGCAGGATGGCGTTGCAATCCGCGTCTGCTCCACGCCCGACAAAGTCGCCCTTACCCCATACGGCCTCGGCGTCGCCGAATACGTACTCCACTACTACAACACCTACTTCGGAATTCCCTATCCGCTCAAAAAGCTCGACCTCATCGCCCTGCCTGACTTCGAAGCCGGAGCCATGGAAAACTTCGGCGCTATCACTTACCGCGAAACCGACCTGCTCATCGACCCCAAAACCGCCTCCGACGCAGCGCAGGAAAATGTCGCCAGTGTCATCGCTCACGAGATGGCGCACCAGTGGTTCGGAGATCTAGTCACAATGCAGTGGTGGAACAACATCTGGCTCAACGAGGGCTTCGCCACATGGATGGCCAACAAACCCTTGGCCGCCATGCACCCGGAGTGGAACGTCGATCAGGATGTCGCCCAGGATGTAGATAGCGCACTCGACCTCGACGCGCAACCCGCCACGCGCGCCATTCGCGCCAAGGCTGACACTCCCGACCAAATCAACCAGATGTTCGACGGCATTGCCTACGGAAAAGCCAGCGTCGTCCTGCTCACCGTCGAGAACTACCTCGGCCCCGAGACCTTTCGTCAGGGCGTGCACAACTACCTCGCTGCTCACCTCTACTCGAACGCCACAGCCGAAGATTTCTGGAACGCGCAAACCGCCGTGAGCCACAAGCCTGTCGACAAGATCATGGACTCGCTCGTCGCCCAGCCCGGCGCGCCGCTCATCACCTTCGGCCAGCCCGCCAACGGCCAAGTCTCCGCCCAGCAGAAGCGTTTCTTCCTTAGCCCAAGCGTTCCGCCAGACCCAAAGCAGAAGTGGACCCTCCCCGTCTGCTTCAAATCCGAAAACGGCGCTCAGGACTGCCAGCTTCTCACGCCCACCACATCCATGCTCAAAGTCCCCGCAGCCCCTCTCTTCTTCGCCAACGCCGGTGGCAAAGGCTACTACCGCAGCGCCTATACGCCCGCCGACTACGCCGCTCTGGTAGCAGGCATCGAAACCAGACTCACTCCTCCCGAGCGAATCAGCCTCATTGGCGATGAGTGGGCGCAGGTCCGCAGCAACAAGGCCCCGGTAGGCGACTATCTCAACCTCGCCGCCGCCATCAAAGCCGATCCCAATGCCCCCGTCGTTTCCACCTCCCTCGGCGGCGTCGATGCAATCATGGCGCGCGTAGCCGCCACACCTGAAGAAAATACGGCGTTCGCCGCCTGGATGCGCCGCACCTTTGCCCCCGAGCTCGTCAAACTCGGACCCTCCTCACCCGGAGATTCCCCCAACACCCGCCAGTTGCGGTCTCTGCTTTTCGGCGTGCTCGGCTACTACGCTAAAGACCCGGCCGTTCTTGCCCAGGCCGCCAAAATCGCTCAAGAGTACATCGACAATCCCACCTCGGTCGATCCCACCCTCGGCCAGACAGCCCTCTCCATCGCCGCCCGCAACGGCGACAGCGCTCTGTTCGATCAATTGCAAAAAATCTATGAGACCTCGACCAACCCCGACTACCAGGAGAATGCCCTGCATCTTCTCGCCCAGTTTGAGAACCCCGTCCTGGTCAAACGCGCTCTCGACTACGCAGTCTCCGGCAAAGTCCGCAATCAGGACGTCGCCATCCAGCTCTCCATCGGTCTGCAGGTTGCCGCCAACCGCGACCTCACATGGAACTACATCAAGGCCAACTGGGATAAGGTTCAGGCTCAACTGACAACGAACATGGGCGGCTACCTGGTCAATTCCACCGCTGATTTCTGCTCGACCGAGGCGCGCGACGACGTCGAAAACTTCTTCTCAACCCACAAAGTCCCCGCCACAGACAGCATCCTCAAGCACGCCATCGAGCGCATCAACGGCTGCATCGAATTCCGCTCGCTCCAGGAGCCAAACCTTAAACAATGGCTCGCAGCGCAGCCGGCCCAATAACCCGCGCGCAACCCTACTTCAAATCTCTCCAGTTCGGCCCAAAGCCAAGGTCCGCCACCAGCGGCGCCTTCAGCTTCGCAACCCCTTCCATCTCCGTCCGCACCAGAGTCTCCACCTCGGCTTCTTCGCCCGACGGCACCTCGAAGATCAACTCGTCGTGAACCTGCAGAATCATTCGCGTCTTCAGCTTCCGCTCCGCTAACTGCCGATCGATTGAGATCATCGCCAGCTTGATCAGATCGGCCGCCGTCCCTTGCAGCGGAGTGTTGATCGCCGTCCGCTCGGCAAATCCGCGCTGGTTCGGGTTGCGGCTCTCCATATCCGGAATAGGCCGCATCCGTCCGAACAGTGTGCGCACAAACCCATCGCGCCGCACCTGCTCCAGCGTCGCGTCGATAAATTTCTTCACCCCTTCGTACCGCGCAAAGTAGCGCTCGATGTACTCCTTCGCCTCTGACTGTGGAATCCCTAGTTGTGCCGCCAATCCATACGCCGAAATCCCGTACACGATGCCAAAGTTCACCGCCTTCGCGCGCCCGCGGGTCTCCTTGTCCATCGTCTCGATCGGCACACCGAACACTTCGCTCGCCGTCAGCGCATGGATGTCGATGTTCTCCGCGTAAGCCCGCATCAGCAGCGGATCGCCGCTATAGTGCGCCAGCAACCGCAGCTCAATCTGCGAGTAATCCGCAGAAAGCAGCTGCGTTCCCTTTGAAGCCGTAAACGCGGCACGAATCTCGCGCCCCAGTTCCGTACGAATCGGAATATTCTGCAAATTAGGATTCACCGACGACAGCCGCCCCGTTGCCGTCGCCGCCGCCTGAAATGTTGTATGCACCCGCGAATCCGCATCAGCCAATTGCGGCAGCGCATCGACGTAAGTCGACTTCAGCTTCGAGAGATGCCTGTACTCCAGCACCAGCTTCGGTACCTCGTTCTGTTCCGCCAGGTTTTCCAGCACATCCTGCGCCGTTGAAACGCTCTTGCTCTTTCCGCGGCTCGGCGGCGCAGTCAGCCCCATGTGCGTAAAAAGCACCTCGCCCAGTTGCTTCGGCGAATTGATGTTGAACCGCCGCCCCGCGAGCTCAAAAATCCGTTCGCCCACGCGCTCGATCTCCGCACTGAACCGTGTCGAAAGCCCACCGAGCACGCCCAAGTCGATCCGTACTCCGGCCTTCTCCATCCGGTAAAGCACCGGCGCAAGCGGCAAATCAATCTCGCGATAAACCCGCTCAACGTCCGATTTTCGAGCCTCCCCAATCAGCACCGGTGTCAGCGCATGAATCGACGCCGCCGCCGCTGCCTCTGTCGAAGGCGCAGCCTGCCCGTGGCGCGCCGCCACATCCGCCAGCGTCTGCGTTGCATGCACAGGATTCAGCGCATACGAGAGCAGCATCGTATCCTCTGCCTCACCCCGCAACGCCACCCCACGCGCATCCAGCACGTGCAGCGCCGTCTTCAAATCATGCGTCTGTTTGGCAACTGCACCATCCTCCAGCAGCTTCCGCAGCTCCGGCGTCAGTGCCAACCGCAACGCAACCCCTCGCTCCGCGCACACCCCCACGGCAAAGCTCGCCTGCTTCTCTTCGGCCTCCGCCAAATCCAGCAGCGATTGCGCCGGGGGCAACTCGTCTTCAGCCTCAACAGCCGCCGCGTGCGCCGCCGCATCCAGCGCAAAGGCAAATCCATTCGCCTTCGCCGCGCGATAAAACTCCGCCGCCTGTTCCTCGCTCGGCTCTTCAATCAGTTCCACAGCCTCCGCAGTCGCAGATGGCTCAAGGTCGCGCAGCATTGACGTAAACTCAAGCTCTGTGAAAAGTTCGCGGCAAGCCTCAAGATCCGGCTCCTGGGTCTGCATCGCCGTCAAATCCAAATCCAGCGGCACGCGGCTGTCGATCGTCACCAACTCCTTCGACAGCAGAACAGCGTCGCGATTCTGCTCCAGCGATTCTCTATACGTCTTGCGCTTCACCTCCGCCGCCCGGTCCAGCACCGCTTCCACGCTGCCAAACTCGCGAATCAGGTCCACGCTCCCCTTGTCGCCAATCCCCGGCGCGCCCGGAATGTTGTCCACCGCATCGCCGCGCAGCGCCATCACGTCCACCACCTTTTCCGGCGGCACGCCCAGCGTCTCCGTCACCCCCGCTGGATCGAGAATCAAATTGTCCTTTTGCGGATTCAGAATCTTCACCTGAGGCGTAACCAACTGCATCATGTCCTTGTCGCCGGACACAATAAACACCTCGTGCGCCTCCTCGGCAGCCTGCCGCGCCAGCGTCCCAATCACATCGTCAGCCTCAAAGCCCTCCGCCTCCAGAATCGGAATCTTCAGCGCCTCGAGTGCACGCCGAATATACGGAATCTGCCGCCGCAAATCCTCCGGCATGGCCTCACGATTGGCCTTGTAGCCGTCATAGCTGACCTCGTCGAAACTCTGCGTCTTCGCGTTCCACTTGCGCAGCGGCTTCATCGTGCGCGCCCGCTCGTCGCGAAACACCTCGCCACTCACATCGAACACAGCAGCAAAGTAGCGCGGCTGAAAGTCCTGCCGCAGCTTCTTGATCATGTTCACAAAAACATAGGTGGCCGCCGTAGGCAGTCCTCCACGCGTTGACATGGGCCGGCTGCGCTGCATCGCGTGGTAGGCGCGAAAGATAAACGACATCGTGTCGAGAAGAAATACGGGCGGCTTGGATGCGGGTTTGGTTTCGTCAGTCACGCTAGAGAGTTTAGCAGTGCGCCTCACCCAATGAACATGCAATCGCCGTAGCTGAAAAACCGGTACCGCTCCCCAACCGCATGACGGTACGCGGCCAGCACCCGCTCTCGCCCCGCAAATGCGCTCACCAGCATCAACAAACTCGATTGCGGCAGATGAAAATTTGTCAGCAGCGCACCCACAAGCCGAAACTCAAACCCCGGCGAAATAAAAATCTCCGTCACTCCCGAATGCGCCTTGAGTTCCCCGCCCCCGGCCTCCAGCGCGCAGTGCTCCAGCGTCCGCACCGCCGTCGTCCCCACCGCCACAATGCGCCTGCCCTCGCTGGCCGCCCGATTCACCGCATTGGCCGCGGCGGCGCTCAACGTATACCGCTCCCGATGCAGCCGCACATCCTCCACCCGCTCCACGCGCAGCGGCGCAAACGTCCCCAGCCCCACATGCAGCGTCACCCGTGCAATCTCCACGCCTCTGGCCTCAATCGCTTCCAACACCTGCGGCGTAAAATGCAATCCCGCCGTCGGCGCAGCCACCGAGCCCGGGTCGCGCGAATACACCGTCTGGTAGCGCTCCCGATCCGCAGCTGCATCGTCGCGGTGGATATAAGGCGGCAGCGGCATATGTCCAATCCGTTCCAGCACCTCATAAAAATCCTCGACCGGCTCAAAGCGCAGCAGCCGTTCGCCAAACTGCCCTCGCTCCAGCACTTCGGCCTCAAGCACCGTCTCGCCCGTCGCCGCCGCAAACACCAGCCGCTCGCCAATCGCAACTTTTCTGCCCGGCCTCACCAACGCGCGCCAGCAACCCTCTTCAGCGGGCTCGGTCAGCATCACTTCGATCGAACCCGTTGGCTTTTCCCGATCGCGAACCAGGGTACGCCGCGCGTAGAGCCGCGCCGGAATCACACGGCTGTCATTCAACACCAGCAGATCGCCTGCCCGAAGCAGCGAAACGAAATCCGTAAATCCTGCATCGCGCAGCACACCGGTGTCGCGTTCCATCACCAGCATCCGGCTCTTGCCGCGCTCCGCCGGAGGCTGCTGCGCAATCAGTTCCTCGGGCAGCTCGAAATCGAAATCGGAAACAAGCAACTCGCTCACGGCCGCGCCTTCATAGGGTCAGGCTTGCCAAAGTGCTCCAGCGCCCGCACCCGTGCGCGTTCAAGCGCCGCATTCAGCTCTTCGCGCTTGCTTTCAAACTGCGCAGCAGGAGTATCCCCAGAGACTCGGGTCCACTGCGCCCAACTCACCACAATCCGTGTAAACGGCCTGGGCACCAGGAACCGGTCCCAGGACCGCATCGTCCACGCGTGTTCCGGTTCCAGATGAAACACGCCGATAGGCGCGCCCGTCATCTGCGCCAGCTTGATAGGTCCCATCTTGGTTTGATAGATCGGTCCGCGCGGCCCATCGGCGGTAAAGATTGCCGTCCGTCCGCGCCCGATCACATCCTTCAGCCCCAGCAACCCCTCGCGCGCGCCCCGCGAACTCGATCCGCGCACAGCCCCAAAGCCAAACATCTCCAAAGTGCGCGCAATCAGCTCGCCGTCGAAGCTCCGGCTGATAAGGATGATTGCCTTCGAGTGCTGAAAGTACACCGTGCAAGGCAGTACGCACTGGTGCCAGAAGCAATAAATCTCCGGCCCCGGCACCTCGCCAAACACAACCGGCACAACCCCCTCTTCGGCAATCACCTCAAACCGCCATGTGCGCCCGACAATCGAAAACAGCGCCCACACCAAACGCGGAACCACGGCCAGCGCAATGCGCTGGCCCAGCGTGAATCTGGGTCTGGCTTCAGTAGTCACTCTTCCAATTCTAGCCGGAGTGAGAGGGCCGCTAGCTGTACCGCAGCCACCGCAACAGCTCCGGCAGCGTGGCTCTCTTCCCATACATCAGAATGCCCACGCGATAAAGCCGCGACGAAAACCACAGCACGCCCCAAATCGCTAAGACCAGCAGGAATATCGAGAGGCCGATCTGCCAGAAAGGAACCTCAGCCATGCCCATGCGCGAGATCATTGTGTAGGGCGAAGTAAGCGGGCAAAGCGTTGCGGCAATGCTCCAGGCGGAGTTGGGGTCTTTGATCATCACCGGAAGAAAACCAATGCTGGTGTAGAGCGGAACGATGGCCACCCACATGAACTTCTGCAGATCCTGCGCGCTCTCGCAGGTAGCGGCCAGCCCTGAGAAAATAGCGCTGAAGAGAGTAAACCCCAGCACAAAATAGACAGGAAACAGGATGCCCTCGGCCCAGGAGAAGTGGATAGCTATATCGCCGGTGAGCAGCGAGGCTGCCAGCGCGGTACCCATAAACACCGTGGCCCCCACAACCCAGATGGCAACCTGCGTGATGCCAACGCCGCCCGCCCCTAGGAGTTTGCCAGCGAGAAGATCGCCGGGTTTGGCCACGGCCAGCATCACCTCGAAGATACGGGAGGTCTTTTCTTCGATGATTGCCCGAGCCACATCCAACCCGTAAAGCATGATCGGAAGGGAGAGCATGACCAGCATCAGCGTCGCTTTGATCACGGTCCCTTTTCCGTTGCTCTTGCCGATCTTTCCGTCCTGGTTCAGTTGCAGAGCCTCAATCGGAATCTTGGCCAGCATCGCATCCGCATCGGCTTGGGTCATACCCTTACCGATCATCCGCTCGTTCACAACCCCGCGATTCAGTGCGCTCTCCAGCCCACCATACTGCGAAACGTCGCCAACAGAGAGCGAGGTGAAGGTTGCCGTGATCTTGTTGGGATCGGAGGAATCGATTGCCAGAACACCGTCGATCGCCTTTGTGCGAACAAGTTGTTGCAACTCATCGCGCTGCTTGCTGCTGGCCGGAGCAGCTACATCCACTTCGTAATGGGCGTTCTTGTCGTCAAGCAATTGCTCCCGAACCTGGTTGGCCAGGGCCGCGTCTTCGGCCGCAATTACGATGTGCCTGCCGTCGTTGGCCCTGTGGCCCATGTAGGCGCTGAACGCCAGCAGCGCGGCTATCAAAAGAGGCAGGGCGATGGTGGAGATCTTGAAGGCACGGCCGCGTATCTGCTCCAGGTACTCGCGCTTGGCAATCAGCAGCATGTTACGCATTGGCCTTGCCTCCCACCGTCTGAATAAAAATCTCCTCCAGCGAAGGCTCAACCAGCTCGAAGCGGAAAATCGTCGCCATGCCCGCTGCTTCGTGCAGCAGCTTCTGCGCATCGCCGTGTGGTTTCAGGCGAATCTCCGCATGACCCGAAAAGTTTTTAGCCTCTGCAATCTCGTTGCTCTGCAGAAATGCGGAGTTGCCTTCAAACTCAAGAATCACATGGTTGCGCTCATAGCGACTCTTGATCTCCCGCATCTTGCCTTCCAGTACAGCTTCGCCGTTGTTGATCAGGCAGATCGCGTCGCACAGCTTCTCCACCTGATCCATACGATGTGTCGAGAACAGGATCGCGTTCCCCTGGTCCTTCAGTTCCAGCAGCGTCCGCTCCACCAGCACTGCATTCACCGGATCGAGGCCACTGAAAGGCTCATCCATCACAATCAGCCGCGGCTCATGCAGCACCGACGAAATGAACTGAATCTTCTGCTGCATTCCCTTGGAAAGTTCTTCCGTTCTCTTGTCGAGCGCATTGGAAATCTCCATCCGCTCCGCCCATGCGGTAGCCCGCTTACGCGCCTCTTCGGCTGCAAGCCCATGCAACTGGCCAAAGAACACCAGCTGATCAATCACCTTCATCTTCTTGTAGAGGCCGCGCTCTTCCGGCAGGTAGCCCACGCGATCAAGGCTCCCGCGCGCAAACGGCTTATCAAACAGGCTCACCGTCCCCGAATCGGGAATCGTGATGCCCATCATCATGCGAATCGAACTGGTCTTGCCTGCCCCATTCGGCCCCAAAAGGCCAAACATCTGGCCTGCATCAATCTTCAGGCTCAGGTTGTTGACGGCAACTTTGCTTTCGTAGGCTTTGGTGACTCCCGCGAGTTCAACAACTGGCATGGATTCTCCTGCCGCTTTCTTCCTGCACACTGGTCATGGGCAAACCAGGGGTATGGTCTACAAAGCAGTGTAGCAAAGCAGAACCGGCATCATGATCCTTGCCTTAAACCAGCTTCATCGCATCCGGATCCCACTTCACCACTTCGCCGCGCTCCATGCTTCGATTGCTCAGCAGCGCCGCCCCGGCAGCGCGATATCCAAACACCGCGTCCTCAATCACCGGCTTCCGCGTGCGCACCGACTCAAAGAAATTCTTGAAGTGATCGTAACTGTCGCTGTAGCCCTGCGGCGCCGTAAACTTCTCCACTCCACCCAGCGACTCCTCGCCCGAATGCGGCGGATACTTCTTGTTGTACTCGGCCAGAATCTCTTTCTGCATCGCCTCGGTAAAGCTGCCGATCATATACCCCGGAGCCGACTCGCGCGGAACCCGGCTCACCGTCACGGCGTTCCCGCCAATCTCCATCGTGCCTTCCGACCCTGTAAAGATAAGTCCTTCACTCTCTTCGCCGCCGTCCACAAAGTTCACGCGAAGGCTCAGGTTAAATCCTTCCCGATAATCAAACAGTCCCAGCATCACATCCGGCACATCGCGCCCGTCTTTCCAGAACCGCAGTCCGCCCGTCGCCATGCCCCGCGTGGGCCCGTGCGATCCGGTAATGAAGTGCGTTCCGCTGAACAAATGCACAAACAGATCGCCCGCAACGCCGCTCCCGTAAGCCTTCCATTTGCGCCACTGGAAAAAATGCTCCGCGTTGAAAGGAATCTTCGGTGCCGTCCCCAGAAAGCGCGGCCAGTCGCAAGTCTCCGGCGAGGCATCCAGCGGCACCGTGTAGTCCCACGCGCCCATCGCCGAGTTGCGGTCCCAGCGCGCCGTCACCATATTCAGCTTTCCGATCGCGCCCGATTCCAGCAGCTCCTTCGCCTTGATGTAGAGCAGCGAGCTCACGCGCTGGCTCCCAATCTGAATGATTCGGTTTGTCGCGCGCGCCGTCTCGATCATCTCCGGCCCGTCAGAATAAAGATGAATCATCGGCTTTTCGCAATAAACGTCCTTGCCCGCCTTCATCGCATCCACCGAAGCCCGCTTATGCCAATGGTCCGGAGTGCCGATAATCACCGCGTCAATGT
>DATKWA010000079.1:0-2355 GCA_035529815.1 Occallatibacter sp.
CTGCGGCACGCCGTTGTCTTCGAGGACAAAGTCGCTCTCTTTGAGGCCGTAGAGGATGCCCACTCCACGCGTCTCTACCAGCGTCGGCACCAGGACTTCGGTGGTCGTCACACGCAGCGTGGGAGTACCCTGGCGCGGGGACGGCAGCGGTTTGGCAGGTTCGATCGGGGGCAGTTGCTGCGCGCTCGCCGATGCCGCCGTGCCAAGAATGATTGCGGCCCCAAACCAGGCCACGCAGGGTAGTCCGAACCTCATGCCAGAAAAAGTGCTCCAACCTCGATCATAGGGGATTGCTTTCGGGGCGCGGCTTCCGATAGTGATGCGGTTTGAAGGGTGCGGGCTTCACACGCTACAGAAAAACTCAAGCTTTGTATCAGTCGTCCACCGGCATAGCCGACCCACGGGGGATGAAACGGGGGTCGTCTTTCGATTACATTAGGCTTGCGTCGTGGGCACCGAGGTCGGCCGTTCCCTGGTGCGCGCGAGCCCGAGTGTCAGTCGGACCCGGAACCCTTGAGCACCCCGGATTGTCGCCACGGGCGTTTCATCCGCCCCGGAGCACGCTTTTTAGATTCTTTTGGATAGGGGTTCCACGCCTGCGGCGCAGAAGGAGAGGTCATGGAAGTTCTTCATGCTCACTGCGCCGGTCTGGATGTTCACAAGGACTCCGTTGTGGCCTGCGCTCGTCATATGGTGGATGGCAAGGTAACCACTGCCGTCAAGACATTCAAGACCACCACCCAGGAACTGATGGCTCTGTCGGGCTGGCTTTCGACCCAAGGCGCGACGCACATTGCCATGGAAGCGACGGGCGTCTATTGGAAGCCGGTCTGGCACATTTTGTCGGATGGCGAGTTTGCGTTGGTCCTGGCTAACGCCGCTCACGTGAAGAACGTGCCCGGCCGCAAGACCGATGTCAACGATGCCACCTGGCTGGCCGATCTGATGGCGCATGGCATGATCAAGGCTAGTTTCGTGCCCGACGAGCCTACCCAGCAGATGCGCGACCTGCTGCGCACCCGCAAACAGATCGTGCGCGAACGTAGCAGCCACATTCAGCGCATCCAGAAGACGCTGGAGGATGCCAACATCAAGCTGGATTCGGTGGTGACCAACATCCTGGGCCTCAGCGGACGACGCATCATCGAGGCTTTGATCGCCGGCCAGACCGTTCCCCAAGCCCTGGCGACGCTGGCTCATCGCAGCATCAAAGCCACCACCGATGAACTGGAAGCCTCGCTGCGAGGTCGCTTGACCAGGCATCACCGCTTCCTGCTCAAGCTGCATCTGGACCAGATCGACGCCTTCGACGCGACCATCGCCGCAATCGACAAGGAGGTCGACGGCAACGTCGAACCCTTTCGCGTAGCCATCCAAATGCTCAGCGCCATCCCCGGCGTCGGCGACCTTTCAGCAGCGGTCATCGTCTCCGAGATCGGCATCGACATGAGCCGCTTTGAGACGGCCGGCCACCTGATCAGCTGGGCTGGCCTGTGCCCCAGGAACGACCAAAGCGCGGGCAAACGCCGCTCGACGCGCATGAAAAAGGGTGCACCCTGGCTCAAATCGACACTGATTCAATGCGCATGGTGCGCCAGCCGAAGCAAAGACAGTTATCTCCAAGCCCAATACCTGCGCCTGCGCTCGCGCCGCGGAGCCAAGAAAGCCGTCTGCGCGGTTGCCGCCTCCATCCTCACCGCCGCCTACCACATGCTTAAAAACGGAACCGTCTACCAGGATCTCGGCGCAAGTTATTTCGACAACCGCGCCAAAGACAAACAAGCACTACGGCTGATCGGCCGCCTCAAAAACCTCGGATTCGAAGTGCAGATCAAGACATTGGCAGCCTAAGCCCAGAGTAGTTTCTTTTTAGGGCACGACTTCAGTCGTGCCGCAAAGCCAACAGAATCAATGGGCTTTAGCCCCTGAGGGTCACTCTTCTCAAACTGAACCACTACCTGGCTCCCTTTCAGTTCACGGCACGGCTGAAAATTCCTCTGCGCCCGGCAATCCTCCATGCGCTCCGGCCCGGAATCTTGTCTCCAGAGCCGCATTCGTTCCTCGCCCGGGCCCGTTCAGGTCCGTTTCCGAACCTCGCGGTTGAGACGATGCGTCCAGGCAAGAAAGCTCAGCAGTTCCCATCGCGAAGTCCACAGAAAGCCGAATATGCTGCGGGCCGTCTGTTTCTCCGCCCACTGGCCGGAATACGTCTCCACCCGCCAACGCAGGTACTCGCTTCGCCACGGAGCCAGGCGGTGACAGCGTGTCGCATTCCAGATGAAACGGATCGGACCGAACAAGATACATCCTTTCCCCACCGAGTATAGAAGGCGTGGCTCCCGCCGTGGCCTCCTT
>DATKWA010000080.1:0-3481 GCA_035529815.1 Occallatibacter sp.
TAGCAAGCCCCAGAATCGTCCCGTTGATCGCTGCACTGGTCAAAAACGAAGCCGTACTCCGCTCTGGCTCAGGAAGCAATCCAAAATTCGTCCGACCTGGCGTGTATGTCACAGGCATGATTCCAATCCTCGCTTGAAGCCATCGAGACGACCCATAGATCGTTCCAAACCGAAGCCACTGCCGGACCCCGTGCCTCGAATGATAGCGCGAAGCGATTTGCCGTACTGCCCGCAACCGTCCATAGCCTTCTCTGCTCCAGTGCAAAGCGAAAACATTAGCGGTTGTTCTATGCCGAATCGGCCTGCGCCCGACGGCACTGTTCGTCCGGCATGAGTGCTTGGAAGCATTCGCTTTCCGCACCGTTTGCCGCGCCCGTTGGCGTGTACCGGTTCCTTGCTCCGGCACGCGCTTCCAGACCGCAGGCTCGTCTTGCCGAGCGCGAATGAGTCAGAGGTTGAAATGCAATGATGGCGGAACCACAATTGACAGCCCGTGGTGTAATTCGAATCTTCTGCGGAACAGACCTTGGACATTTTTTGCTCTCCGCTTTTCATCCAAGGCATCCCAGAAAACGCGCGCTTCCTTGCCGTTCAGCAGATGGTTCGCTGTTCGCGTCTCAAAATTGCGTGCCGGGGATACAAAATAGCCGGCAGGTTCAAGGAACTGCAATTCAAATATGGGCAGCTTGTCGCTGGCCCGGGGAATCTCCTGGCCGAAAATTCCTGTCCTTCCAGCCAAGCACTATTGTAATAGACTTCAAGGGTATCGAAAGTGTTCAGGAAAGGACAGTGATTTTTTGTGAAGATCTTGGTTACCGGTGGCGCTGGGTACATTGGTGGTACTGTCGCGGGCATGCTTGCCGAAATGGGACACCAGGCTGTAGTTTTTGACAATTTGTGTCATGGCCGGCGGGACCTGCTTCCCCCGGGCGTGGAGTTCGTTGAAGGAGAAGTAGGGGACCGCACGGCGCTTGAAAACCTTTTCATTTCGGCCCACAATCTCGGCTCCCCCTTCGACGGCGTGCTCCATTTTGCCGCTCTAATCGAAGCCGGCGAGTCCATGATCCATCCGGAAATTTTCTTCCGCAACAACACCGCCGCCACGCTCTCCCTGCTGGAGGCGATGCTCGCCCACGGCCCGCGCCGCCTGGTGTTTTCCTCCACCGCTGCCGTCTATGGAGAGCCGGAAACCGTTCCGATTCTAGAAGATGCTAGCCTCCGCCCCACCAACCCCTACGGCGAGTCCAAGCTCCTTGTCGAGCAGATGCTCGCCTGGTTCAACCGCATTCACGGCCTCCGCTACGCGGCCTTGCGCTACTTCAATGTGGCCGGAGCTCCCGAGTCGACCACAGGCGCCATCACCCGGGGAGAAGCCCACGAGCCGGAGTCCCACCTCATTCCCCTGGTCCTCGACGTCGCCCTTGGCCGCCGCGATGCCATCAAGATCTTCGGCGACGATTATCCAACTCCAGACGGCACCTGCATCCGCGATTACATCCACGTCTCAGACCTCGCGGACGCACACCTGCTCGCCCTCGGAGCGCTTGAAAATGGGCCGCAATCCGCATCCAAGAGGGGCGCTTTTGGCCCGCTCATCTACAACCTTGGTAACGGGACGGGCTTCAGTGTTCGAGAGGTTATTGAGTCGGCTCGCCGCGTCACCGGCCATCCCATTCCGGCTCAGATTCATCCCCGCCGCCCCGGCGACCCCGCTGTGCTGGTCGCCAGCTCAGACAAAGCCATCCGCGAGCTTGGCTGGAAGCCCCGCTACAACCAGCTCGACGATATTGTCCGCACCGCCTGGATCTGGCACCAGAAGCGTTATGCGGTCTGATAAATTTTTCCGCGATTCTGCATCCCGAGGCAGCGTGTGCATCTCAAATAAGATACAAGCGCTGCTGATCTTTCAACGAGGTTCTTCAAGCATGATCACCGGCAACAAAAAGAACAGGTTACTGGCCTTTGTAGACTTCTTCATCCTGTTCAGCGGCATCTCCACGGCTTCGAACCTGGCCCGCACCCAGGGCGGCCCGCTGCTCACGCGTGGTTTGTTCCTATTCCGCAAGCCCGCCGGCCAATGAACCGGGTAGAACAGCAAAAACTCTCCTCCCAACTCTCGACCCAACTCTCGAATTGATAGAATCGAATCATGCCGCTCACCCGCCAACAGGCACTCGACCACTTCCACTCCCCCGACCTGATCGGCCTGGGCTTTGAGGCTGACGCCGTGCGTCGCCGCCTGCACCCTGAAGGCGTGGTCACCTACATCATCGATCGCAACATCAACTACACCAATTACTGCACCGAGTACTGTACCTTCTGCGCCTTCTATCGCCCGCTGCCCAAGAACGGCAAACCCGATCCAAAGGTCACTGACGGCTACATCCTCGACTTTGAAACCATCTACGACAAGATTGCCGAGACTCAGGAGATGGGCGGCACTGGCGTGCTCATGCAGGGCGGTATCCACCCCGACCTCAAGATTGATTGGTTCGAGCGCCTCTTCACCGGCATCCGGCAGCGCTTTCCAAAAATATGGCTGCATTGCCTCTCGGCCTCTGAAATCCTCGCCATCGCCGAGTATTCCAATCTGTCCTTGCGCGACACCATCGCACGCCTCCGCGACGCCGGACTCGATTCCATCCCCGGCGGCGGCGCAGAAATCCTCGACGACGAAGTGCGCCATCGCATCGCCCGCCTCAAGTGCAACACCGAGGATTGGGTCAGCGTCCATCGCACCGCGCACCAGCTCGGCATGCGCACCACCGCCACCATGATGTTCGGCGTCGGCGAAACTTTTGAGCAGCGCATCAACCACTTCGAAGTCGTGCGCCGCCTCCAGGAAGAGACCGGCGGATTCACGGCCTTCATTCCCTGGAGCTTCCAGCCCAACAACACCGCCCTTGGCGGCCGCGGCTGGGACGAAGCCACCAGCGTTGAATATTTAAAGGTGCTCGCCATCGCGCGGCTCTATCTCGACAACATTGAGAATGTGCAGGCCAGTTGGGTCACGCAGGGATTGAAGGTTCTCGAACTCGGCCTCCACTTCGGCGGCAACGATGTAGGCTCGGTCATGCTGGAAGAAAACGTAGTCAAAGCCGCCGGCACAAGCAACTGCACCACCGAAGAAGAGCTGCGCAGAATCATCCGCGACGCCGGCTTCAAACCCGTTCAGCGCGATACGCTCTATCGGACCATGTTCCTCAACTGAGCCTTGCCCAACATCGCAGATCAAATTGGTCTGTAGGCTACTGCGCATGCCTTGCCCCTTGCAGATCATTACCGGGAAAAGCGCATACTCGGAGGATGAGCCGACTCCACCTTTGCCTCAAAAAACGCCCCGCAGCGGGCGTTTTTTTGAGCTCTCATTGTACGGCCGGGGACATCCCTGACACTTTAGACCGGGCACATACCTGACAGTTTTTCCTTATCAGGAAGTTTTTGTTGTTGTTCTTGCTCTTGTTTTTGTTGTTCCGTTTCC
>DATKWA010000081.1:0-6907 GCA_035529815.1 Occallatibacter sp.
CTTCCATCAGCGTGCGCACGGCATTGGCCTTGTCTGTCGGGTCGTAGTCCTCATGCAGCTTACGCAGGCGCAGGCTGGAGCCGTCGTGCATCTCCACGTCGTACACCTGCCCCGAGTCGTAGTCCACTTCGATGTCGTCGAAGCTGGCCACAAATCCAACCTCGTTGATCGGCTCGTCGTGCTCCTGCAGAAACTTGTAGCTCTTGGTGGAGCCCTCGTGATCGTTGAACGTCACGCAAGGGCTGATCACGTCCAGCATCACCGTACCACTGTGCGCAATCGCCGCCTTCAGCATCGACAGCAACTGCTTCTTGTCGCCGCTGAAAGACCGGCCCACAAATGTCGCGCCCAGCTGAATCGCCAGCGCGCAGGTGTCAATCGGTGGCAGTTCGTTCACGCCGCCATGCTTCAGCGTCGAGCCAATATCGGCCGTCGCGGAAAACTGCCCCTTGGTCAGCCCGTAAACACCGTTGTCCTCAATGATGTAAATCATCGGCAGATTGCGCCGCATCAAGTGCACGAACTGCCCCATGCCGATCGACGCCGTATCGCCGTCGCCGGACACGCCCAGGGCCTTCATCGTGTGGTTGGCCAGCACCGCGCCTGTCGTCACCGACGGCATGCGCCCATGCACACTGTTGAACGAGAACGAGCGGTTCATGAAGTAAGCCGGGCTCTTCGACGAGCAGCCAATGCCGCTCATCTTCATCACCCGTTCCGGCTGCACGCCCATCTCATACATCGCGTCGATAATCCGCTCGGAGATCGCGTTGTGCCCGCAGCCCGCGCAAAGCGTGCTCTTGCCCCCGCGGTATTCAACAATCGGAAGGCCAATGTGATTCACTTTAGGTGCCGGTGCGTTACTTGCCGTTGTGGTTGCCATCTTAGAGGCCCTCCTTCGTTGCAAATTCTTCCGTAATCGTGCGGGCGTCAATCGGCAATCCGTTGTAATGCAGAATGCTGCGCAGCTTCACTACCTGATCCGCCGGAAGATCCAGCTTCAGCAGGCTGGCCAGTTGCGCATCGCGGTCCTGTTCCACCACATACACGCGCTCGTGCGAGGCCACAAAGTCGTGAATCTCGTGCGCAAACGGATAAGCCCGCAGGCGCATGTAATCCACATCCTTCCCGTACTCTTTCTGGATCTGGTCCATGCTCTCGCGCAGGGCGAAGTCCGTCGTGCCGTACGCCAGAAATCCAATCTTCGACGTGCCGTCCTTCACCACCACCGGCGCAGGAACCGCCTTGCGCGCGTTCTCAAACTTCCGCGCCAGCCGATCCATCACCGCCAGATACTCGTCCGGCTTCTCCGTATAACCTGCCGCGTCGTTGTGTCCCGAGCCGCGCGTAAAGTATGCCGCCTTGGGATGGTCCGTTCCCGGCAGAGTCCGCCACCCGATCGCATCCCCATCCACATCGCGATAGCGCGCAAATCCGCCCAGCTTATCCAGATCTTCCTTCGTCAGAACCTTACCCCGGTCCTGCGGCTTCTCCGGATATTCAAACTGCTCAGACATCCAGTTGTTCATGCCCAAATCAAGATCGCTCAGCACAAACACCGGCGTCTGGAAACGTTCCGCCAGATTGAATGCCTCACACGCCAGCTCGAAGCACTCCTTCACATTTCCCGGCAGCAGAACAATGTGCTTCGTGTCGCCGTGCGACAAGAATGCCGTCGACAGCAGATCCGCCTGCGATGTCCGCGTCGGCATGCCCGTCGAGGGTCCAGTCCTTTGCACATCGAAGATCACGCCCGGCAGCTCGGCATAGTAGCCCAGACCGGTAAACTCGGCCATCAGCGAGATGCCCGGCCCTGAGGTCGCGGTCATCGACCGCGCTCCTGCCCAGCCCGCGCCCAGCACCATGCCAATCGCGGCCAGCTCGTCCTCGGCCTGAACCACGGCAAAGGTCGCCTTGCCCTCCGGTGTCACGCGAACCTTCTTCAGCAAGTCGGTCGTCGCTTCCACCACGCTCGTCGAAGGCGTAATCGGATACCACGCAACCACCGTCACTCCGGCAAACACCGCGCCCATCCCGCACGCCGCATTCCCGTCGATGATGATCTTGCCCCTCGTCTCATCCATGTGCTCGATGAAGTAAGGGTCCTGCTTGGTAAACGTCGCCTGCGCGTAGTCAAAGCCAGCCTTCACCGCGCCAAAGTTCAGGTCGAACACCTTCTGCTTCTTGGCAAACTGCAGCCGCAACCCGTGCTCAACTACGCCAAGGTCCATATGCAGAATCTGCGCAACCGCGCCAACGTACACCATGTTCCGCACCAGCTTGCGCAGCTTGGATTCAGAACATACCTCCGCCGTAATCTTGTCGAATGGCACAGGGTAAAACACCACATCGTCGCGATATTGCTTCAGATTCAGCTTTTCTTCGTAGATCGCCACGCCGCCAACAGGCAGAGCCAGCGTATCTTCGCGCGCCGTGTCCGGATTCATCGCCACCAGCACTTCAGACTCGCGCTTGCGGGCAACATACCCGTCCTTGCTGGCGCGTATCGTGTACCACGTGGGTAGTCCGGCAATGTTCGACGGGAACAGGTTTTTTCCGCTTACGGGAACTCCCATTCCGAAGATGCTCTTCAGCAGTACGCTATTGGCGGATTGCGAGCCGGACCCGTTCACCGTTGCTACGTTAATGCTGAAATCGTTTGTCACGCGCTGCCGCGCGCTCAGTTGGCCCCGTTCTTGACCCAGGGCCAGGTCTCCAGTCGCCATTTGGCGGGATTCCCTTCCAGTAAAATCTTCAATAGCAGCGATCTTCTCGCCCTGTTGTGATTATAGTCACTTGCAAGAAGCACCGTACCGCTTCATGACCCAAAGGTAATCTCTTTGAGTCCCTTTACATGTGACCCAAATCACCCCCTGAAAGCTCCGTCCCTGCAAAACAAAAAGCGCCCGCCTTCAAGGTCCGTAATCTTTGCCTTTTCCGCCCCGCCCGCGCCCGCCAACCGAGATAAGTTACTAACTTTGCACACCTTATCAACTCATGCCGCTCCGAGCCCATCCCCACGCCACAAAAAAACATGAAATCCCAGCAACGGAGGACGGCCCGCATCCCAGCCCAATCCCCTTACGGAACCAGTTCCGAAACGACTTCAACCTCTTCATGCCGCGTGCTTCCCGGCACATCGAAAGACCCCAGAACAACCGCTTTCCCCGGCGTCAGATTCGACTGCCCCTCCAAAACCGTCTGCTGAATCATCGGGTCCCGCGCGCTCACTCCGGCTCTCTCCTCGGCAAGGCTCGTCTGCTCAACTTTTGTCAGCAGTCTCTCCCCGTCCAGCGACGCCTCAATGCTCAGCCCCACATCCACGTACTGCACCTGGTCGCCCTGCTTTGCGGAATCGGTTCCGTAACTCCCCGTCACAATCGGCACTCGATTCCCCTGCTTCAGAACCGCCTTTTCTCCCGCCGCCACAACCAGCGAAAAATGTTCCGCCCCCGTCTTCTTGCCGCCGTCCATCTCGGTCAGGGTATAGGTAAGCCGATAAGCCTTCCTCGGCCGGTCGAGCTCCTCGATTAGCTTCCCTGCCTGCGCCACATCCTCCGCGCTCCCCTGCACCGAAATCGCGTTCTGCGTCATCACGCCATAAATCTTCGCTCGCCCCAACATATTGCGCAGGTCCGTCTGAATATCCTGCAACTCCCGTGCCTCCGTCGCGTTCTTCAGAAAGAAAGTCTCAGAAACCTGCGCAGCCGGTTTCACTTCTCCCGCCCTCTGCTCTGCGCCCTGCGTCTGCGCGCCAACCATCGGCACAATCAGCGTCATGGTCAGCATCACACCAGCAAACACACGCACGCGCCTCAACCGCCCGGCGGTCTCCTCACAATTCGATTTCATCGTTTGCCTCTCAGTTGGATTGTCAGAAGAACCATCGGCCTGCACCCCGCAATCTCGCTCCACGGCTCTTCTATGCAGACAGACGCCCGCACCCCGCTACCGCTCGAAAAAATCCATGAAATTCAAAGCCGTTTCCTTCACCGCGCCCAAGCCTGTAGACTCTACTTCTTACCGATCTTCCCCAGGAGGCTACCGTGGCAACTGTACTCATCACCGGCGCTGGCAAAGGCATCGGCTATACCACCGCGCTCACCCTCGCCCGCGCCGGCCACACCGTTTACGCAACCCTGCGCAATCCAGCCCGCGCCAAAGAACTTGCCGCCGAGTTCGCCGCGCTCAATCTGCCCCTTCACGTCTCCGTCATGGACGTAAACTCAGACGACTCCGTCGCCGACGCCATCGCCGCCATCTTTCTCGCCGCCGGAGACATTGACGTGCTCATCAACAACGCCGGCGTCGGACGCGGTGGACCCCTTGAAGAGCTCCCCATGGCCGACATCCGCGCCTGCATGGAAACCAACTACTTCGGCGCAATTCGCTGCATCAAGGCTGTCCTCCCGCACATGCGCAAGCGCCGCAACGGTTGCATCGTCAACATCACTTCCGTCGCCGGACGCGCCTCCACCTCGCCGCTCGGCGCCTATGCCGCGTCCAAGCACGCGCTTGAAGCCGTCAGCGAAGCCCTCGCCCAGGAGATGAAGTCCTTCAACGTCCGCGTCGCCATCGTCGAGCCCGGCATCATCGACACCTCCATGGCCCACGAAATCGAGTTGCCCATGCCCGTCTCGCTCTACCCGCAGCAGCGCCGCATGGCCCACTACTTTGCCGCAGCCCTCTCAACTCCAAGGCCGCCACTCCTGGTCGCCGAAAAAATCCAGAGCATCATTGAGAGCGGAACCTGGCAGCTCCGCCATCCCGTCGGCCCCGGAGCACAGGAACTCCTCGACGGCCGCAAAGCTACCAGCGACGAAGACTACGTTGCCCTGCACGCCGCCGACGACGACACCTGGTACACCGTAATGGAGCAAGCCACCGGCCTCGCCATCCGCCCCAAAAACCAAAAGCAGTAGCGCCGCCCAGTCTTGCGCGCGATCGAATTCTGGTTGTCATCTTGAGCGCAGGTCGTCCCCCGCGGCGGACGACCGAAGTCGAAAGATCTGCGGTTGCTTTTCGGCCGCTGCGCGAACCCGCCAGGTCATTCCGTCCGCAAAGCCCGTCGCCCCACGCCTCCGCCATCCATCACGGCTTCTGCGTCGGCCGCATCAGCACTTCGCTGATAAAGCTCTGCGCCGGTTGCGTCACCAGCATCGCCACCACAGAAGCAATATCGTCCGGCTGCAATTTCTTCTTCGGATCTTTCCCCGATGCCGCGCCTTTTCCCGAGTGGTCGTTGAACTCCGTATTGATCGAGCCCGGCGCAATCACGCTCACGCGAATGTTGTGCGGACGCAGTTCCTCGGCCACCGAATACGTCAGCCCGTTCAAGCCCCATTTCGATGCCGCATACGCCGCGCCCGTCGGCAGCGGGTTGCGCCCGGCCAGCGACGACACATTGATAATGTGCCCCGAGCCAGCCGCAATCATCAGCGGCGCCAGCGCGCGAATCATCAGGTACGGCCCGCGCAGGTTGGTATCGAAAACCAGGTCCCACTCCTCCGGCGTCACTTCGTGCAACGGCTTCCCCTCAAGCCCCACTCCGGCGTTATTCACCAGAATGTCGCAGCGTTTATGCCGCTCCGCAACCGCTTCTCCCAGTTGCGCCACAGCCGAGGCATCCAGCAGATCGCACGCAAAAACCGAAGCCGCCCCGCCAGCCTCCACAATCTTCTCCCGCACCGCGTTCAGCTTGTCCACATCGCGCGCCACCAGCACAACATGCGCTCCCATCGAGCCAAGCCGACGCGCAATCGCTTCGCCCGCCCCGCGTGCCGCGCCCGTCACAACTGCAACCTGCGATTCCAGTCCATTCATCTTTCACCTCTCGATGCGGCAACAGCCACATGCCCTGCCCACACAATAGCACCCGCCGAATAGGACCCCGGAGATTCGGAACAGCAGTCCGCAAACATGCAGTCGAAATCGACTAACCCCAGGCGCACTTCGTTCTCCGGCTACAGACGCGAGCCTCCGCACATCTGTCACTCGGTCGAGCTTGCTATATATCCGTAATGGATATGGTATCGACGCCGGGTGCCCCGGATCTGAACCCTCCTCAAGAGTCTGGGTGCCCCAGGTCTCGATTTTGGGTAAGAATATATTTGACTAACCAGCGATGGCTTTCTTAGGCTTGCTGAGGCTCTTAACGCTTGACCGGCGTCGCGGAAGCCCCCAAGCCGCTACCTTCTCCAGAACCCATCTTTGCGGCTTGATTAAATGCTCGTAGTCGAGAAGTGCGCTCAAATACGGAAGAGAGTGCAGCCTTCTATGCCATTGCCTCGAAACATTATCATTGTGATTTATGCTCCAAGCGAATAGATCGGCCACCTGGAGAGCAGGAACATCTTTCGATATAGCAGGGGCCACGGTGATAACGTGTTCCATTATTTTTATGTCTGCCTGGGCTTTAGGATGGGTCCATCGAGTGAAAACGTGGCCATAAAACGGCTCCCCCCGGTCGAAGTAAAGCTCATACTTCTTAGCTTGGATGTGCCTCCCCCTTTTGAAAGCAAATCCCATAGATTCAGTGGCGCACAGTTCCTCAATGGTATCCGGCAGTTCGGGCACGGTTTTCTTGGCCCTTAGCCAATCATCAAATGGAATCGTGAGCGTTACCGGACACAGGCCATCCCTAGGACGCTTGCCGCGAACTCCGTCTGGGATGGTTATTGTCTTTTCGATTACGCTAACGCAATCGCCAATAAAGGAATCAACGCGCGTCTTGCTCCATCCTTTTTCCTTTGCGAAGTTGTTTCGCAAGATTAAGCCCGTAAAGTTCTGTAGAAGCGTCAGAGTGGCGAGCGTCAGCGAGCCACCCGTTTCATTCCTTAGGATGTTGTTTACAAGACGACATTTCCAAGGAGGAAGCAGATGGCTCGCAAGGGACAGGGTATTGAGA
>DATKWA010000082.1:0-30070 GCA_035529815.1 Occallatibacter sp.
GACCGATAGAAGCAATTCGAAATAGTAGACTGCCAGCACCGCCCATCACCGCGGAGCAATTGTCAGCCGCTGGACATGCCTGCATTTGGCTGTCTGCAGCCAGATCCATTTTGGGACTATTCCCGTTCCCTGTCCCCATTCTGAAAACACCCCTGCTTATTTTCACTCTCAAGCCTTGAGTTACAGTCCGGCTCGCGTGAAGGTGGAAGTGGGTCACCGGTTAGCACGAACTAAGACGGCTTTCGGAGACCCGCTGCAGTCCATGCTGTTGGGTGCAAGCTTGTACCGCCAGCTCAGGACCTCAGCCATAAGGAAGGCTGCCATGAGGTTATTGATAGCGGAAGACGACAAGGCGCTTGGGTTGTTTTTGACTCGAGGTTTAGAGGCCGATGGACATCGCGTTCGCCTGGCCCACGACGGAGGAGAGGCCGTCGAGGCCTTTCGCCAGGATTTACCCGATCTCACCATTCTCGATCTCAACATGCCCGTCAAGGACGGGGAAAAGGTTCTTGAAGAGGTGCGACTGCTGGACGCAGATCTTCCCGTGCTGGTATTGACCGCCCGGCAAGAGGTCGACACAAGGGTTCGATGCCTGGACCGCGGCGCCGACGACCTGATGACAAAGCCCTTCAGTCTTCATGAACTTCGAGCCCGTTGCCGTGCTTTGTTGCGGCGCAAACGAGAGGCGCGCCTGCAATTGCGCGCCGGAGATCTCGAACTGGACCGACTCGAACACACAGCCCGCCGTGGCGCATTGTCCATCGAACTCACCAACAAGGAATTCGCTTTACTTGAGCACCTGATGCTCAATCGCGGCCAATGTGTTTCGCGCGTGGAGTTGCTGGACTCGGTCTGGAACCTCGAACCGGCCCAGACCACCAACATTGTGGACGTTTATATCAACTATCTGCGGCGCAAGCTCAAGGATCCGCCGCCGGGACACCTGATCCGTACGGTGCGAGGACGAGGCTACGTCGTGCCTTCCGAGGTAGAACTCGCACTCGCCGTTCCAAAGGTTTCCCTCATACAGACCGCTGCAATTTCTGAAACGATGCCGGTCCTTGATGTGCAGTAAATCACCTCGATTAAAAACAGCCGCTCAGCGGTAAGGAGAATCTCATGCAGGCCCTTTCAGTTTCCGTTTCTACCTCCAAAGTCCGCATCCGGCCCCGTACCGCCTTGGTTGCCAGCGCCGATCGCAGTTTTCGCCAAAGGCTCACACAGATACTTACCGGCCTGCGCTGGCAGGTACGAGAGGCCGAGGGTGGCGCACAGGCCTGGGCCGAAGCTGCATCTACCCCGCCAGAGGCGGTCATCGTCGACTCATGGCTGCCCGATCTTGACCTGGCCGAGTTTGTCAAAGACTTCCGAGCGTCCTTCCCTCAGGTAGATCTGGTGGCTACCGGAGGTGCAATGGCGCAGGAAGGTCCACGCGGGCCCTATCGTCAGGAATTGCTCTACGCTCTGCGTCGCTGTCAGGATAACGACACGGCTGCCTGGAACATGGCGCCTTCGCTCGAAAAACCCGAGGATGTCCCCTATGTTGCCCCTAGGCCCAATCCGTCTGCGATGGCAGGCAGCGTTGCCTCAACCAGCGCTGCCGCACAGGGTTTCGTCCTCCCAGCCGGGCCGCCTTCCGGTATGACCAGACCCACTCCAGTACCGGCAGATTCAAGGACTCGAGGAACAGATCCCGCGCCAAGCGACCGGTTGCCTGAGCTGATCGGCAATGCGTCCTGCATGCTTGAGGTAAGCCGCCGCGTCCGGCTGGTTGCACCCCGCCTCACGCCTGTACTGATTGAAGGGCCAACGGGATCGGGCAAGGAACTGGTCGCCGAAGCTTTGCACCGGCTGTCACCGCGAAGCCGTAAACCATTTGTCGCCATCAACTGCGCGGCAATTCCTGAGGCTTTACTTGAGGCGGAACTGTTCGGGCACACGCGGGGCGCATTTACAGGCGCGGTGCAGGGCAGGGTCGGCCGCATTGAGGCCGCCGACGGAGGCACTCTGTTTCTCGATGAGATCGGCGAGATGCCCCTGGCCCTGCAATCCAAGCTGCTTCGGTTCGTGGAGTGCGGAGAGCTACAGCGGGTCGGCGACAACGAAACAGTAAAAGTCGATGTGCGAATCCTGGCCGCCACGCATCGGCCCCTGGCGCAACACACCCTGACGGGAACCTTCCGCGCTGACCTCTATTATCGGCTGGCCGTTTTTCTCATTCGCACGCCGGCTCTGTCGGAGCACATCGACGATCTTCCTGGGCTGGTGGAACATTTCATGCAAAGGCTTGGTCGCGACACGCCGGTCAAACGCCTGGACTCGGGCGCGTCGGCGAAGCTCGAGGCCCACAATTGGCCGGGAAATGTGCGCGAGCTGGAGCATGTTCTGGAGCGGGGCGTCATTCTTGCCGGCGACGAGCCTCTGCTCACCTCCCGTGAAATCGATTTCGGAACCATGATGAACTGAGGTCATCGGCAGCGGTGGAACAGTTCATTCGTGAAAAGTGAAGGTTGATTTGGCCCGTCAAAGGAGGCGGAGATGAGCATTGGCGTTGAAACTCGTTTGAGCGATCAGATCGCCCGTTACCTGGATCTGGCTACCAGCGAAGCCAAGCTGACCGCGGTCAACATTGCCAATATCGACACCCCTGGCTACAAAGCCATCGGCATGGACTTCGAGGCTGAGATGCGCGGCGCCATCACTGATCTGGACCAGGGGCAGGCGCCCCGCAAGGTCCGCGTCAAGCAAGTGGACGGGCTCATCGCCCGTCCGGATGGAAACGACGTTTCGATGGACCGCGAAGGAATGAATCTGGCCGAGGCGCAACTCAAGTTCAAGACCGGCGTGGCTTTGCTGCATGAGGAATACCAGAGGGTTATGGATGCCATCCACGCCGACAAGTAGGCTTTGCGGCCATGCATTGCGATTCAGCAGCGAACCGCTGCTCAATCGCGCGCGAAAGGATGTTCAGCAATGAACCTGTTTGGATTAATGGATACCTCGGGCGGGGCCATGCAGGCCGAGCGGATGCGCGCCGAAGTGGTTGCGGCAAATATGGCGAATGCCGAAACCACCCGTACTGCTTCCGGTGGCCCCTATCGCCGTCAGGAGGTCGTTTTCGCCGCCAATCGTGGCGATCCCAATTTTCTCGATTCGATAACGAACGCATCGGGAAGCGGTCTGTCGGGCTCGCTTGCCCAGGCGGCTCTGCCTACCCTGAGCCTGCCGGGATCGGACGAAGCGGCTCCCGGAGTGCATATTGCTCAGGTCGTTCAGGACCCCTCTGCGCCGCTCAAGCGTTACGACCCAGGCCATCCGGACGCCGGGCCAGATGGGTATGTCTCCTACCCGGACATTAATCCCCTCACAGAGATGGTGGACCTCATGGGGGCAACACGTGCATATGGTCTCAATAGTTCCGCTGTCCAGGCTGAGAAGGGCATGATCGCCTCGGCGCTCGATATAGCTAAGTCGTGAGGACACAATCATGAATAGAGAACGCGGTTCTCAGACTGCACGGCAGCCGCAAGCTGCAACGGAGAAGAAATGCCATTCGCGATGAACCCTCTTACGGCGGCATCGGCCGCTCTGACGAATCTGGCCGGGAACGGCGCCACTGCGGCCTTGAGTTCTCCCCAGGCTCAGACAACGGGACCGGCGCCATTTTCCGAATTGCTGACGGATTCGGTGAAACAGGTGAACCAGTTGGACGAGCAGGCACGCACTGCTGTCGACGGGCTGATGTCCGGCTCCGGTGTCGATGTGCATCAGGCGATGATTGCAACGCAAAAGGCCAGCATGTCCTTTGAGCTGACTCTGGCGGTCCGCAATAAGGCGGTTCAGGCATATCAGCAAGTCATTGGAATGCAGTTCTGAAGATGCTGCCTACCTAGGGGGTATGCAAACGAGTCATCGAGACCGGTGAGTGAACTCTCAGCGGTAACGGTCGGGTTTCTAAAAGGATGGGAAAGCGCGGGATACCGGAACCATGGCCACGGGAACACAATTGGAAAAAAGCGCTCCGGCCACGCCCGGACAACCGCAACTGGCTGATCAGGTTGCCGGGCTCTGGGGCCTGGCCCGGGTCCGGTGGGCCCAGATGGCCCCGGCGCAGCGCGGTTGGGCGATTGCGGCCGCGGTCCTGCTTGCAGCACTTGCGGGCGGTCTGCTTTGGTATACGCTCAGTCCCGACTGGCGCATCCTGTATACGAATATGGACCCGGATGATGCCCGCCAGGCTGGTCTGATTCTGGCTCAGGCGCAGATTTCCTATGAACCGACGCCGGATGGCGCCGGTATCCGCGTTCCTGCCGCTCAATTGGATAAGGCAAGGCTGGCAATCGCGGCCAAGGGTGGCGTCAAGAGCGGCCGTCTTGGTTTTGAAATCTTCGACAAGCCCAACTGGGTGGGTTCGGAATTCGACGAGCAGGTGAACTATCAGCGGGCTCTCGAGGGCGAGCTTGAACATACGGTGGGCACGCTCTCCGATATCGAGTCGGCCCGCGTTCACCTGGTGCTTCCTCACGATTCGCTCTTTCGCGACCAGGACCGGGCCGCAAAGGCGTCGGTCGTCATCAAGCTTCGTCATCGTTCCTTGGCCGACGGAGAGCCCGATGCCATTCGTAACTTGATTGCCTCCGCAGTGGACGGATTGACTCCGGACAACGTGGTGCTGGTCGATGCCAGCGGCCACCTGCCCTTGGGTCCGAAGACCGCCGAGGCCATGCAGCTGACCGCCGAGCAAGCACTTGAAGAGAAGCTCGTTTCGACGCTTGAGCCTGTCACCGGCCCCGGGAACGTACGCGCCTCGGTCACCCTCGACTACGATCATGCGGCTAGCGATATCACCCAGGAGACCTACGATCCCGACAAGACAGTGACGCTGTCGATGCAGCGCACCGAGCAGTCGACAGGAGCGCAGCCCGTGGCAGCCGGAGTTCCCGGAACCGCCTCCAACGCCCCCAATACGCAGGCATTGCCTGTGTACCCGCAGCAGACTACTCCTCCACAAACCGCCAAGACCGAGTCGGGGACCTACGGCGCGTCAAAGACCGACCGGCACGTGGTCGAGGGGCCTGGACGAGTGCGCAGGCTGACCGCGGCCATCGTCATCAACGACAGGCTGTTGCAATCGGCAGGCTCGGGGAAGGCTGCCGTTTGGCAGCCTCGTTCGCCGGAAGAGATCCGCAACCTGACGGCTCTGGCGCAGGCGGCCGTGGGCTTCGATCCCTCGCGCGGGGACCTGCTCACCGTCGAAGATTTTTCCTTCGATAAAAACCGCCCGCAGCCGCCAACTCCAGTGCTGGAAAAGCTGGCGAACACGGCGCAGAATTCTCCGGTGCTCGTCAAGTATGCCGCCCTTCTGATGGGTCTGCTGGTGGTGCTGGCCTTCGGAGTCCGTCCCGCCCTTCGCCGGGCTGGATCGATCTCCACTGCCAAGGGCAGCGTCAAAGAACTCGGCGCCGGGGCGGCGTCCCGTTCGCCGTCGATATTGAAACCTCCCGAGCTGGCTGAGTTGGACCCGGAACGGATCAGGGTCCAGGAGATCTTTGAACAGGTGACCGATCACGTAAAACGCGAACCGACGCAGAGTTCGCGGCTGCTGCAAAGCTGGATTCACTCCGATTAGCGATTGAGGAAAGGGCCTGCGTCTTGAGCGATGGGGGAAACATAAACGAAACTGCCCGGCCCCGCCAGACAGCAAACATGTCCGGCGTGCGCAAAGCCGCAGTCCTGCTGGTTGCCGTAGGCGAGGAACTGGCTAAGGAGATTCTCCGCGTCCTGCCCGAAGCCGACGTGCAGCGGCTTACCGAGGAGCTGGCGGACCTGCGCGGCATCACGCCGGAGATATCTTCCGAGATCATGGAGGAGTTCTGGCAACTGCTCGAGACCCAGAATTTCATGGTCCATGGCGGCCTGGACTACGCCAGCCGCCTCCTGGTGGATACATTCGGCAAGGATCGTGCCGAAGATCTGCTGACGCTGGTCCGCCGTTCCCAGGAAGCTGCTCAGGGCAATCTGGCCAAGTTGCAGCGCACCGATCCCCAGGAATTGGGCAAACTGCTCGATACCGAACACCCGCAGACCATTGCACTTGTTCTGGCCCACCTGGACCCCAAGCGAGCCTCGCTCGTGCTCGACAATTTAAGCGAAGAACACAAGGTAGTTTCAGTCCAGCGGCTTGCCGAAATGCGCCAGTTCTCGCCGGAGATGGCGCAGAAAGTGGCTCACATCCTGCACCGGCGACTGGAAAGTGTCGGCGACACGGCGCGCAAAAGCTACTCCGGCTTTAAGGCGGTGGCCGACCTGCTGAACCGTTTGAATGCAGAAGAATCGAAGAGAATACTGGAGCACATCGAAGAAGGCCAGCCGGAACTGGCTCTAGGCATCCGCAACCTGATGTTTACCTTCGAGGACCTGGTCACGGTGCCGCCCGCAACCATACGCGAGATCGTCTCCGGGGTTGACAAACGGCAGTTGGCGCTCGCCTTGCGAGGCGCCAACGAGGAGTTGCGCGCGCAGGTATTCAAGGCCATGAGCTCGAGGGCCGTCGAGATGCTCAAAGAGGATATGGAAGTCTTGGGTCCTGTGCGCTCGCGCGAGGTGTCGCAGGCACAGCAGGAGATCCTCAACCTTGCCCGGCGTCTTGAGGCCGAAGGAAAGGTGATTCTGAAACTGGAGACCGGAGATGAAATGCTTGCTTGAACAGTCCGCCGCAAAACGAACTGCAGTTGCAGGCCGTGCAGACTCGGGCTAAAGAAAGGCCTGCAAAGTCCGTCGCAATCATTCAACCTGCCTTAATGCTACGGTTCCTCGCCGCCGAAGATCCCGCCCTCTGGATCGATGCAGAGGCGGGGAAGTTGGAACCGGCAGCGAACCTGTCGCGGGGCAGGGAATTCGCCTCCGCGGCAGATAGTTTTCATGAAGGGGGCTCCTGAGGCCGATGGGAATCGCACAGCAGAACACCAAGGCGGCGCGGATTGAGCTCTTCAAGTATCCGGCCACCCCCCAAGTTTCTTCAGCGCCTGACTGGCGAGGCTGGATTGAAACCGCAGATAAACATTTGCCGCAAGAACATGGCCCTGAGCCTGCCAGGACACCGCGGGAGGCAGTCGCCGACGCCGAGTTCGAACAACGGCTGAGCGAGGAGAGCCGCCGCTCCTTCGAGGCCGGGCGCGAGCGGGGCATCCAGGAAGGCCGCCAATCCGAGCGAGAGGCTCAGGAGGCCGCGCAAAAATCCGCGGAAGAGCTGCGTTTGCGCCAGAGCGCTGAATTGATCGAGAGCTTTGCCCGGGAGCGCGACCGCTACCTTCACGCGGTCGAGCAAGAGGTCGTTAAGCTAGCCCTTGCGGTTGCCGCCCGCATCCTGCGCCGCGAAGCGCAGATGGACCCGCTCTTGCTGACCGGCGCGGTCCGCGTGGCGCTGGGGCAGCTCTCCGGCTCGACCGAAATCCGGCTCCGTGTGCCTGCGGCAGATCTTCCGTTGTGGACCGACGCGATTGCCCTGCTGCCTCACCTGGCTGTCAAACCCACCGTGAGCGCGGGAGAAGGGATGCGGTTAGGTGAGTGCATTCTGGAAACATCGCTCGGCTCCGTGGACCTGGGAATCCGGTCGCAACTGGGGGAGATTGAGCGCGGATTCTTCGATCGGGCCGGCACAGTCAACTCGGGTCCCGCCCCGCATTCCGATCTGGATGCAACCGTAACCAGCGAGATACGGTGATGACAACACTGCTCAGCCGCTATTTTGCGCGTCTTGACCGGGGCCAGCCGTGGCGCTGGCGCGGACAGGTTCTCGAGTCCGTGGGCCAGACCATCGAGTCGTCGGGGCCCCTCGCCTCGGTGGGAGAATGCTGCGAGATTCGCGACCAGTTCGGTCTCCTTCACCGAGTCGAGGTCATTGGATTCAGGGGTTCGAACGTACTCTCGATGCCGGTCGAGACAACCGAAGGCGTCCGTTTTGGAGATCCAGTGGAGGCTCTCGGTGTCTCTCCGGAGATTGAAGTCGGGCCAGAGCTGATGGGCCGAGTGCTGAATGCGCTTGGTGAACCGATTGATGAAGGCCGGCCGCCGTCCACATCACAAACTATGTTGCTGGACGGCCGGGTGCGCTCGCCGCTCGACCGTACGCCGATTCGCCTGCCGCTCGGCACCGGCATCCGTGTGCTCGATTCGATGTTGACCGTAGGGCGGGGTCAGCGGGTGGGTATCTTCGGCGGATCGGGGGTGGGCAAGAGCACTTTGATCGGTATGATGACCCGCAATACAGAGGCCGACGCGACGGTGGTGGGTCTGGTGGGAGAGCGCGGCCGCGAGGTTGGTGAGTTTCTCGAGGACGCATTGGGCGTCGAGGGACGGGCCCGTTCCGTTGTGGTTGTCTCCACCTCAGACCAGTCGCCGCTGCTGCGCATGAGGGCAGCACTGGCCGCGACCACTATAGCGGAATCCTTTGCGTCCCAGGGCAAGCACGTGCTGCTCGTGCTTGATTCGCTCACCCGCTTCGCCATGGCCGCGCGCGAAATTGGCCTGGCGGCCGGTGAGCCGCCCACGGCCAAAGGGTATACGCCATCGGTCTTCACGCGCCTCGCACGGCTGGTCGAGCGTACCGGACAATTTACCACCGGCTCGATTACGGCCTTCTACACAGTGCTAATGGAGGGCGACGATCAGCAGGACCCGCTCGTCGACGCGGTGCGGTCGCTGCTCGACGGCCACGTGGTGTTGTCCCGGGCACTGGCGGCTGAAGGCTGGTATCCTCCCGTTGAAGTGTTGGATTCGATCAGCCGGTTGATGCCTGCCGTGGCCACGCCCGCGCATCGCGAACAGGCGGCGCTGCTGCGGCGTCTGATGGCCGTCTACGCGCGTTCAGAAGACCTGGTGCGAATCGGCGCCTACAAGCCGGGAGCAGACCCCGACCTTGACCGCGCTCTCGAGGCGCGGGGAGTGATGCGCGATTTCCTGACCCAGAAGGCCGACGAGCATGTAGATCTCGCAGACTGCCTCAAAGGGCTTGCTGCGCTGGCCGCTGAGGTTTGAGCTATGGCTGTATCGCGGGCTCTACGCCGCTTGCTGCGCGTTCTTGAGATCGAAGAGGATCAGTGCCGGCTGGCTCTTGAGTCCGCAGTCGCCGAACTCGCGCATCTGGAACGCTCTCTGGCATCTGTCTCGGAGAGGGCCCAGCGTGGGAGGAAACTCATCCATGCCAGCGCGCAAAGTGGCGAGCTGTCCGACCGGCTGGCCGGCATCGAAGAAACCCGTGCGGCCAGGCGGCGCGCCGAGGCGCTACGGCCGAGAATCGCAGATGCTGAATTGAATGTAGAGTCTCTCCGGCAGGTGTTTTTGAACAAACGGGTGGAATGCCGCCAGGCGGAAACTCTCATTTGCGAGACCGAAGCCAGGGACGCCCTGGTAGCAGGCCGCCGAAGCCAGCAGGCCCTTGACGACTGGTATCTCAACCGGTCGCATGCCAGCGGGCACCCCATGAGCGCCTCAACGTCGGCGCCACCCCTGGAAGCGCCAGACCATCCTCGCCTGCCGGCTGAGGAAGCTTGAGCCAATATCCCTCCGAAAAAGAGTACCTGTTCTGAAACGGGATGCGACCTCCCGATTCTGACAATGCTTTAACCCACCCACAATCTCCTTTGGCACGGTAGCTGCTCTATCCCTGCCCATGAGCATTGTCGCTGGATTCGTGGCAGACTCGGAAGGGCGCGCAGACCTCCAGGGGATGGGCGCGTCTGGAGCGCATGTTCAAGGGAAAAGCCAGCCGGGCGGGCCGACTGCAATAGCGTTTCCGTCCGTGAAAGGCGGAACTGATCCAGCACTTTCAGCTTGGCGCGCGCAATTCGCGGCACTGGTCTCCGGAGCAGACTCGCCTTCCGCAACGGAAGGATCGGAAAACCTGGCAGCAACCGAGACTGAAGTCAGCAGCTTCAAGCCTGAGGCCGCAGCCGGAAAGACTGCGGGGGCGGTCACAACAGCGCCGGCCAAGTCCTTGCCCCTGAAGGCTAACCCCGCATTGCAATCGCCGATCCTCTCCGGCGGCCGAGCGCTCGCCAACAGTGGAGCCAAGGCCCCAAACAGCACGCAACCATTCAACTCCACCACCGCGCACCAGCCCGTCCGAAGCAAGCATGCCAAGCGAGAGGCCGCCTCCGGTTGGGCTGCTTCTGGCCTAGCCCAGGTATCTCCAGGTTCTCTCTCTCTTTTGCAAATATCTCCGGAAGCAGCAGCATGGGCCACAGCCGCATCCGCAACTGCAGTTTCTCCGGCCGCCCTGCCCAATCCAATCATTCCATCCTCAACGCGCACTGCGAGAAAATCACTGGGCGCGGAAGCGATTGCTTCATTGGGCCCTGGAACAGGCGGCTCAGACGCTGGCAATCGGATGAATCTGGAAACTAAAGCTGGCGGTGCGACTTCCGGCCAATCTCCGCACTCAACGCAGGCAGCAAACTCCGCGGGTTCGCCTTTGCCTGGCAGCGTCACTGGCAGTGCGTCCGAATTGGAAACGCACTCGTCCCCCGCGATGCACAATGCGGGCGCCGGACTTGAGACAACACCGTCGGCGCCCACGTCAATCCTTCCCGCGCCAGAAGCGGGTAAAGCGCAGGGTGGAAGCCTTGGCGATGGCGGCACGATCAACTCCATCGAGACCGCATCCCCTGCCGCCGGCGTAAGCGATGCGTCGTCCAGCGGTGCGCCCGCTCAGTCAAACGACTTACAGTCGGCGCCGGTTCAAGGACAGATCCACCCTCCAGCACAGCCGGTGAACCAGTCTTCCGGCACAGTTCAAGTGACCGCCTCAGGCAATCAAGCGATTCCAGCAACCAGCCCAGGCGCGGCCGTTCCTCTTCAATCACCAACCGGGCCCCCCGGACCGAATTCATCGTCCGCGCCAGCCCCTGCAAGTGCATCCGGGCAAGGTTCAGCACATTCTTCCACCAAGGCCTCGGCGCTCGACCACCCCGACCACGCGATGCATCCGGCCCAGATACACGCCAGCATGACTACCTCAGATGCATCCAGTCTCGTGCGCGATCCCGGTGTTACTCGCGCTGCAACGGGATCATCGGGCGGAACCCCTGCCAGTGGAACAGGCCCGGCCGCCGGATCAGGCGGGGCCTCGACCTTTGCGGCCCTCGATTCCGCTTCCGGCCACGCCAATCAAAGTTGGATTCATGCCGGCCCTCAACACGCCGAGGCAGGATTTCAAGACCCGGCTCTGGGATGGGTTGGCGTACGCGCGGACGTGAATGCCGGAGTCGTTCACGCAACGGTGATCCCTGGATCGGCTGACGCGGCGCAGGCTCTTGACGGACACATGGCTGGATTGAATGCATACCTGTCCGGTGAGCACCAGCATGTGGAGACACTCACACTCGCCGCTCCTCCGAGCAGCAACGGCGGCTTCACGATGGGGCAGGGCTCAGGCCAGGGAATGAATCAGGATCCGGGCCAGGGCACAAACCAAGGGGCGGGCCAGGGAAGCGCTCAGAACGGGTATTCAGGATCGTCGAATCCGCAGACAATAGCGCCGGTGACTTCCAGCGCAACCGTTCTCGATGCGCCTCTACCGTCCTTCAACAATCCGCTCGGTACAACCGCGGGAGGTCCGATCCGGCAGGGCAGGCACATCTCTGTGGTGGCGTGAAAAAGATAGGTGGCCCCAGGCAACGGAAACAGAAAACCTGGAGCGCAAGCAGCAGAGCACGCACGAAGGAAACAACGCAGGAGGCAAAATGGCGGCATTAGCATCGGGAATCTTCAATCAGTCGATGACGGCGGCGCAGGCGCTTTCAGGCGCCTCGCCAAACCCCATGTCCAGTTCCACAACGAACGCGGCAGGTTCCAGCAGCACCAGCGCCAGCAGCACCAGCAGTTCATCGGCCACCATCTCGGGCAATGACTTTCTCACGCTGCTTGTCACCGAGATGCAAAACCAGGATCCCACGGCAACGACAGATCCGAACGAGTACATCAACCAGCTTGTCAATGTGAACAGCCTGCAGCAGTTGATCAGCATCAATCAGACTCTCTCGGGGGCACTGGGCAGTGGGACCTCCACTTCCAGCACCCCCACGGCCCCGTCCACTCCGACTGCGCCCGCTGTGAACGTATCAGCTTCACCCGCACCTGCCGGTCAGTTCAGTTCGAGTGCATCCACGGCAGCCTCGGCCAGCCACCTCGGAGCCATATCTTCCGCGGCCAGACACGTTTCCGGCAATCTCAGTGTTCCAGACGCCAACCCAGCAGCAAACACCGTGGCTCACGCCCTCAGTGGACAGGTCCATACCGGGTCAATTGCCGGCGGCCTGCACGGAGCCCAGTGAAGCTTGTTTCAACCGGCCGGAACGGCCTGATCCAACCGTAAGAAAGCATCCAGAGGAGATTCCAGATGGCAAGTTTCTACATTCCGCTTTCCGGCCTCAACGCCGATTCAACAGCGTTGAACACGATCGCCAATAACCTGTCCAATATGAACACGACAGCCTACAAAGCCCAGACCACCAACTTTTCCGACCTCTTTTATCAGCAGGTCGGATCGGAAGGTTCCGGAGATCCAATTCAGGTTGGCAACGGTGTTCAGGTAGCCTCCAACGCGGTTAACTTCACACAGGGATCATTCAATACCAATGGCACTTCCACCTCCGACGTGGCCCTCGATGGCAGCGGCTTTTTTGTCGTCAGCAATGGCGGGACCAACCTGCTCACCCGCAACGGCGCGTTCACCCAGGACAGCAGCGGCGCTCTGATCACCGCCAATGGCCTTTCGGTCATGGGATACCCGGCAGTGAATGGCGTCGTGAATACCGGTGCCCCCTTGGCGCCGATCAACATTCCCGTGATCGGGCAAACCCAGGCGCCGCAGGCAACTTCATCTTTCGGGATGACTGCCACGCTCGACTCCTCGGCGGCGGTTGGCGCCACCGTGCCCGGCCAGGTGCAGGTATTCGATTCGCTCGGCAATAGTTACGAGGCAACCGTGGCGTTCACCAAAACTGGAAGCAACCAGTGGTCCTACAGCGTCTCGCTGCCAGATACCGTAGCCCCGGTCACGTCGGCGGGAAATATTAACTACAACTTCGGCACAAGCGGCGCCACGGTCGCATCAGTCGATCCCGCGACGAACCTCACTCTTACCGGGCTGACAGCCGGTGGCGCCTCGGCTACCATTACGGCTCCGACCGTTACCAGCGGTGAAACGGTCACCCAGTATGCCACCGACCTGACGACTGCGCTCACAAACGCGGGCATCACCGGCGTAACGGTCACTGCCACGGCAGGCGGTCAGCTTTCCATCGCCGGTGCAAACGTCACATCTTCCGGGAGTGTAGTGCAGGATCCAATTGCATCGGCCAACGCAACAGGAACCCTGACATTCGATTCCAGCGGCAACCTGGTCAGCCCCGCGGCCAATGTGTCCGGTATCTCCTTCGCAGGGCTCTCCGACGGAGCAGCGACGATGAATATGACCTGGAACGTTCTAGGCTCAAGCGGCACTCCGACCATCACCCAGGTCGACGCCCAGTCCGCCACCTCGGCCACCACGCAGAACGGCTTTCCCAGCGGCGCCTATCAGGGTTTCAAAATCGGTGCCGACGGAACAATTTCTGCGTCCTACTCCAACGGCCAGACCCAGGCCGTCGGTCAGCTGGCTTTGGCCAATGTAACCAATACGCAAGGCCTGGCGCTTCAGGGCAATGGCGACTATGCAACCACCCTCGCCAGCGGAGCGGCCTCGATCGGCGTCTCTGGGACCAACGGTCTGGCCACCATCCAGGATTCGGCCCTCGAGCAGTCTAACGTCAACATCTCCGCCGAGTTCTCAAATCTGATCATTGCGCAGCGCGGCTTTGAAGCGAACTCGAAGGCGATCACCACCTTCGACACCATCACTCAGGAAACCATCAACATGATTCACTAGAACCTGACCAACTAAAGCTCCACTGGCGCAGATAGCGGCGGGCGGTCTTCGGGCCGCCCGCTCGTCAGTCTGCCAGCGCGCACCTCCACAAACAATCCTTTGCCCAAAGCCAGCACCACCCCCTTGGCATCCAGAATCCTGGCCTCGGTCCAGTGCTTTCGGCCTTCACTACGTACAACCCGCCCCTCGATGCGAACGCTTGCTCCCGAGGGAACTGGCCGCAGGTATTCGATCTCCATTTGTCTGGTCATAGCCGTCAATCCGCGCGCGCGGACTGCCTTGCTCATCGTTTCGTCCAACAGCGTGGCGATGATGCCGCCATGCAGAAGACCAGGTGGACCTTCAAACGTATTCGCAACGGTCGCAAGGCAGACAGCGGTCCCG
This sequence comes from Occallatibacter sp., assembly GCA_035529815.1. Lineage (GTDB taxonomy): Bacteria > Acidobacteriota > Terriglobia > Terriglobales > Acidobacteriaceae > Telmatobacter. Next base: position 14,312 of record DATKWA010000082.1, read on the forward strand.
TCCTCGGCGAGCAGAAACTTCAGGTGCAGTCCTGAAAGATTGGCTTCGCCACAACCAAAGCAGCGGTTCTGCGCCGTATGGGGCAGGGGAGTGAGACTCTCAGACTCTGCTGTCTTTTCAGACTCTTCTGTCATTGACCTCTCGCCTACTGCGTGAATGGAGGGAACTCTGTCCCGCTGAAAAATCCAGCCGATCGGGCATCGCAAAACCGGCAGAGTGACCACATCCCATAACGCCAGCATACCTGCTCCGGCCCACTCGTTGGACGCACGCTCGGGCCTGGCGGTACTTGACCTTCCCGCCCAGCCCGCTCAGACTGAACGGAGACCTTCTGGAGGGCCCCCTATGTCGTCAATAGATCGTAGAACCGCAATTCTGCAGATGGGCGCGCTTGCCGGCGCCACGCTTCTCACTGAAAAACTCGCCGCCGAAGCTGCACCCGGCATTCAGGCACCCGCAGCGTCCCCCAGCGCACCGTTTACGCTGCCGCCGTTGCCCTACGCCTACGACGCTCTTGAGCCCTACTTCGACGCAGAGACCATGCATCTGCACCACGACAAGCATCATCAGGCCTATGTCAACAATCTGAATGCCGCCGTGGCCGCGCATCCGGAACTGGCTGGCAAAACCCTCGACGAGCTAGTGATCAACTGGGCAAGCCTGCCGGAGTCGGCCCGCACCGCCGTCCGCAACAACGCTGGAGGCGACGCCAACCACTCCTTCTGGTGGCCCACTCTAGGCAAAGGCCCAACCGGCCCCTCAGGCGAACTCGCCAAGGCCATCGACACCAGCTTCGGCTCGCTCCCCAGCTTTCAGGAAAAGCTCACCGGCGCCGCCATGCACGTCTTCGGCAGCGGTTGGGCCTGGCTGGTCAAGATGCCGGATGGCACTCTAACCATCGAAACCACCCCCAACCAGGACAGCCCCCTCACTCTCGGCCACAAGCCGATTCTCGGCGTTGACGTCTGGGAGCACGCCTACTATCTCAAGTACCAGAACCGCCGTGCAGACTACGTGAAGGCCTTCTTTCAGGTTCTCAACTGGGACTATGTGAGCGGCCAGTTCGCCCGGAAGGCATAGGTAAGGCTTGCGACCATCTCTGCCCCGTACGCACAGATTTGGGACCCTGTACGTCGGCCTTGCGGCCGCACTCATTGCCGTCTTTCTGTCCGGCTGCCACTCAAAACCCTCACTCACCCCGCAACAGGCGGCAGGCAAGCAAGTCTACGTCGTGGGATGCGCGCACTGCCACGAAGACAACGACCTGAATCTGAAAAAAGTGCCACCGGACCTGCATGGCCTCTTCAACCAAGCCACGTTGCCGGACGGGACACCGGCAACCGACGCGCACGTAAAGCGGATCCTGATGACAGGCAAGGGCATGATGCCTTCGTTTGCCTATCAGATGTCGAACCAACAGATGGACGACGTGATTGCCTACCTGCATACCGGCCTGCGCTGAGCGCCTCCGGCCGGCTCAAACGCAGGCGCGGTATACTTGGAATTGCTATGGCATCCGAAAAGACCTTCTATCTTGAAACCTTCGGCTGCCAAATGAACGCCCATGACTCGGAAAAAGTCATTGGCACATTGCAGCAGCAGGGCTACCGGCAAGTCCCCAGTGAAGAAGAAGCCGGTCTGATCCTCTACAACACCTGCTCCATCCGCGACAAAGCGGAGCAAAAAGTCTTCAACCGCCTCAACGACTACAAGAAACTCCACAAAGCAGGCAAGCGCTTTGGTGTTCTCGGCTGCGTCGCCCAGCAGGAGGGCGAAAAGATCTTCGAGCGCGCGCCCTACGTGTCGCTTGTCTCCGGCTCAGCCTCCTATCGCAAGCTGCCAGAGATGCTCATGCGCCTCGAAGCCGGCGAGAACCGCATTACCGGCCTCGACGACCGCCAGACCGACGAAACCTTCGAAACCGAGTTCACCTCTCGCCAAAACCCCTATCGTGGCTACATCACCATCATCGAAGGCTGCGACAAGTTCTGCGCCTACTGCGTCGTACCGTACACCCGCGGCAAGGAGCGCAGCCGCACCTCCACCTCCGTCCTTGAAGAAGCGCGCCGCATCGCCGACCTCGGATATACCGAAATTCAGTTCCTCGGCCAGAACGTCAACAGCTACCGCGATCCCGAAGGGAAGCGAAGCTTCGCCGAACTGCTCGTTGCCGTCAGCGAAGTGCCGGGGATTCGCCGGGTACGCTTTACCACCAGCCACCCCCGCGACTTTACCAGGGACATCGTGGAAGCGATCGACGCGACGCCAGCCCTTTGCGATCATGTCCATCTCCCCGTGCAGTCCGGATCAGCCAAAGTACTCAAGCAGATGGCCAGGGAATACACCCCGGAGTGGTATCTCGAGCGCATCGCCTGGATCAAGGCAGCTCGCCGGCCCATCTCAATCTCTACAGACATCATTGTGGGCTTCCCGGGCGAAACTCCCGACGACTTCATTCAAACCATGGACCTCCTGGCCGAAGTCGAGTACGATTGCGTGTTCGGCTTCAAGTACTCGGCGCGGCCCAACACCCCAGCTTTGGTCATGATCGATTCCATCCCCGAAGCGGAAAAGGCACAACGCCTTCAAGTCCTGCTTGATCGCCAGCGGGAGATTCAAAGGATTAATTACGCCAAACATTTAGGCCAGATAATGGAAGTGATGGTTGAAGGTCAGAATCCGGCCCGCGGACAGATTTCTGGACGCAGCAGCCAGAACAAACCCGTCAATTTCACATGGGCTCATCCCATCGCACCAGCGCCGGGAAGCTACGCCCAGGTCAAAATCACGGCAACTCATCCGAACAGCCTCGTCGGTGAAGCCGTCAAATCGTAAGGGACAGAACTGAGAGGGAACATGGATATCGAGGTTAGGATACGCGGACTCATGTTGGACCCAGCCACGAACATGCCCATCGTCATGCTCAAGGATGTCGGTTCTGATTCTGTGCTGCCAATTTGGGTAGGGATCTTCGAGGCAAATGCCATCGCCATCGAGATGGAGAAGATGTCTGCGCCTCGACCCATGACCCACGACCTGGTAAGAAATCTCATCCATCACTTGGATGCCAGGCTGGAAAAGATTGTCATTACTGAGATTAAAGATGACACGTTTCACGCCGCACTCTGGTTGACCCAGGCAGATGAAACCGTCATGATCGACGCCAGGCCTTCGGATGCAATTGCCTTGGCGCTCAGGGCAGACTGCCCAATCTTCGTGTCCGAACAAGTCATGCAAAGTGCCAAGCTGAACACCGCCGGATCATCCGATGGCCCCACAGCCGATCAGTTGCGCGGCTGGCTCGAGGGGCTAAACGACGACGACCTGGGCCGCTACAAAATGTAAATCCCATCAGGGAAGAGCAGAGAGGCGAGGTTTAACCCGCAGAAGCCAGAAGAGTTGGATAGAAAGGCCTTCTTCAGTTGTACTATACAGAATATACGTTATCAGACATTGCGAATATCCTAAATCGCATAGAAACCCAACCACTTAACCCGCGACTGAACCGGATCTGCCCCGCAGCCAACGTAATAATCCAACCAGCCTCAAAACCCCGCTAATCGTGCGCCGCCGGTGGAGGAGGCGCCATCGATGATGCAACAGGCTTCCCGTCCGCCGTATGCGCCTCCATCAGTTCAACCCGCGTTCCGTCCGGATCGAACAGATTCACCTGCCGCTTCCCGTTCACGCCTACGTGCATCTCCAGCGGCTTCTGGTACGTCAGATAGGTCTTGTACCACGGCCGGGCCTCTAGCTCGGCCATCGCCTTCTGAATATCGGGCACCACCAGTGACGTATGGTTCGCCGATCCGTAAGTCGCCGGCAGCTTGCTGTAAAGCATCAGCTCAACGTAGTCCGTTCCGTCCGGCACCCTCAAATTAATCCAGCTCAGAACCTTAGGATCGCGCCCACCGCGCCAGGTCTCCTTGAACCCCAGAATGTCTTCGTAAAACGCGAGTGACTTCGCCGTATTCCCGACCAGGAAACCCACGTGATAAATCGCCAGTGCAATGCGCGTCGCCGGCAGAAACTTCCCCGCAGCCTTCGCTTCCATGCCCGATGGCAGGCTCTGAACGAACTCGATTAGCGTCCCGTCCGGATCCTTGATCTCGAAAGCATAAGCGCCAAGACTCGTCTTGCCTCCGTGACCCGGTATCACTGCAATGCCCTTCGAGCGCAGATAGTCCCGCATCTGCCCAACATTGTCCACCGCGAAGCACAGGTTGTTCATCATAGTCGGCGGCGCTGGCGGTGCATCCGTAAACAGTTCCACCTGCTGATGGTCTTTAATCTTGATGAACGCAACGCTGACCTTGTCGGTCCCAGGCCTCTTCAGGGCGAAGCTCTCGTCGTAGCCCAGAAAATCATGCCAGAAGCCCAGCGCCTTCGGAAGATCGGACACGTAGTAGCCAACATGGGCAATGCCCGTAATCCGCGGCCTCTGCGGCGCCGTACTCTGCGCAAAAACGGAGGCCGCCCCGGCTCCGCAAAAAACGAGGGCAGCGATCAAAAAAGCCTTCAAAATACGGCGAGAGCGAACAAATGGCATCGCAGTTCCCTTCCTAATTCCTGATTTCCGACAGCAGACCTTCGATCTCAATTTTCTCTACTGCCGTTACCGCAAGAAGCGGAGCGCGCGAACGGCCTCCGTAGTAGCCGTTGAAGTCGCAGGCGTATTTTACGCCGCTGATTCCCAGATCCCCAACGATGCGCTTGTTTGCACCTGCAATTCGCTTCTGCTTCTCTTCCGCGAGCTTCGCGTCGTGGTCCTTCCAGGCCTGGTAAACCTCCTGGCAAGCCTGCGGCGCACACGCCCCAAGCGCCAGGATGCCTCCGGTGGCGCCTTCATCGAGCGACGCAAGCATCGCAGACGCCGAGCCGCAGATCACCTGAAATCCCACTTCCTTCGTTCTCGTTTTGATCGGCGCCACAGGTGGCGCACTCGCCACCGCCACACCGCCCGCCAAGGCGCCGGCGGAGACAAATGTAGCGGTCCCTTCACCTTCCTTGGAAACCAGCATCCTCGCCGTCACCGCCTCAAAAATCGGCGTCACTGTCACGGTTCGCTGCGGTGCCGTGCGCGTAGCAGCCACTTGCTCACGAATCCTGTCCACGCTGCCGCTGGAGTCCTTGATGCCAATGATGTTCGGGTGAGCCGCCAACTCCGCCACAACTTCAATCGGAATCTGGTAAGGCACGCACTTGGGAATGTTGTAAAGCACAACCGGCAGCGGTGAGCGGTCAGCAACGCTGCGGAAGTAATGCAGCACCGCCGCCGAAGACATCTGCCCCGCATAGTAGCTGGAAGTGCGAACCAGAACCGCATCGTAGTTCAGCTCGGCGGCAGCCTCTGCCAATTCCACCGTCGCTTTCACACTCTCGCGGCCAACGCCTGCAATCAGTACCTTCTCTGGTGCACTCGCTCCAACTGCAACTCGAAGAACTTCGCGTGTCTCCGCGTCGTCCAGCATTGGTGCTTCACCAGTGGAACCCAGCACCACCATGCCTGCCAGCAGGCTGCGCGAGTAGCGCGCCATGTTCGCTTCCAGCTTACGAAAATAAATCCGCTCGTCCGAATAAAACGGAGTGGTTACGGCAGCAAAGATACCTTCAATTAACATGGCTCTATTGTAGAACCGCGAACGCTGGCCTCGGTATCTTGCATACCGCCCAGACGCAGAATTGCTCCAAATTTGCCGTGCTCCGCCAATTCAGTGGATAATAGCCCAACAGTAAAGTCAGATCGCAGGAGCTGAGTCGATGGATTCCTTGTTGCAAACGGATGACGACGAGGATAGGAGCGCCTCAAAACTCATTCAGCAGGCTGTGTCTTTTTTCCTGCACACCGCTCTTGCTCTCGGCTCTTGGCTGGCCTTGATGCTCTTCGGCTATGCTCTCAATCCGTCCGACGTTCCACAGTCGCTGATTCTGATGCTCTCTCTCTGCATTCCCTTTGCTGTCGGTTTTGCCGTCAATCGATTTCGCCGCGACGAAATGGCAACTGTAGTGTGGTTGTTAGGGCTCATCTGGCTCATGATTGTCGCACTCTGGATCGTGGACATGCCCACAAGACCCAATCAGTGCTTTCAGTGCGGAATCACCGAGAAGCTCTCGCGCACCTTCTTCAGTCTGCCTAGCCCCAGCGGACTCATTGATGACGATGGGCCATTTATTGCCACCTGGCCGGCTGCCGCTCTCATCGGCTACTCCATCGGCGCGACGCTTGCATTCCGCCGTCGCGTCGGCCGCGAAAATTGAGCCCCGGCCGAATCTGCCGGCTTAAACCGAAGAAGCACTGCGCGCTGCGCTGCCCCTAAACCCCTATAGCGGTATGCAGGTGCTGCAACGCATACACAGTAATACTGTGGCGCTGCATGGAGGCAATGCCTTCCGCTGCTGCTTGAGCGGCCGCAATCGTCGTAATGGTAGGAACCCTCGCCACTACCGCCGCACGCCGAATGGCCATCTCATCGAAGAACGTGTCCTGCCCGCGCGGCGTATTCACGATCAGTTGAATGCGATCTCCCTTGATCAGGTCCACCACATTTGGCCGCCCTTCCTTCACCTTGAACACTCGCTCGACAATCAGACCCGCCCCTTCCAGAGCATTGGCAGTGCCTTCCGTGGCCACAAGCTGGAATCCGAGGTCCACATAACGGCGCGCAAGCTTAACAGCCGCCGCCTTGTCATGGTCGTTCACCGTAAAGAAGACCGTGCCGCCGGTCGGAAGCAAATGGCCAGCCGACAGTTGCGCCTTCGCAAACGCCTCTCCGAACGTGGAGGCCACGCCCAACACCTCACCGGTCGACTTCATCTCCGGACCCAGCACTGTATCCACACCGGCAAACTTCGACCATGGGAAGACTGGCGATTTCACGTAGTAATGCGCCCCCGTCTCCAGATCCTTGCCCGAGGCAAGCTGCGCGGGCAGCAACTCGCGCAGCGTCCGTCCTGTCATCAGCCGTGCCGCAATCTTGGCCAGCGGAATCCCCGTCGCCTTCGAAACATACGGAACCGTGCGCGATGCACGCGGGTTCACCTCGATCACGTAAACTTGGTCTTCTCCCTGCGCGTCCCGCTGGATGGCAAACTGCAGGTTCACCAACCCAACCACCTTCAGAGCCAGAGCCAACTTGCGGGTATACGCGCGCAGCGTCTCCAGCGTCTCCTTGCGTATCCCCACGGCTGGTAGCACGCACGAGGAATCTCCCGAGTGAATACCGGCCTCTTCAATGTGCTGCATAATTCCGGCAATAATCACATCCTTAGAGTCGCAGAGCGCATCTACGTCAACCTCCACTGCGTTCTCAAGAAAATGATCCACCAGCACTGGCCGCTCCTGCGAGTACTCCACCGCTTCTCTCATGTAGCGGGTCACCGCTTCCGCGTCGTAAGCAATCACCATCGCGCGCCCGCCGAGCACATAGCTCGGCCTCACCAGCACCGGATAGCCAATGCGCGCACCAACAGCCAACGCTTCTTCCACGCTCGTTGCCGTCCCACCCGCGGGCTGAGGAATCCCGAGATCCTCCAGCAGCTTTCCAAACAGCTTTCGATCCTCGGCCAGGTCGATCGACGCCGGCGAGGTGCCAATGATCGGCACTCCGGCCGCAAGCAATCGCTGCGCAAGATTCAGCGGGGTCTGCCCGCCAAACTGCACAATCATTCCAATCTCCGCCCCAGACTGCGCCTCGTGGTTGTAGACCGCCAGCACGTCTTCCAGCACCAGCGGTTCAAAATAGAGTCTGTCGCTGGTGTCATAGTCGGTCGAGACCGTCTCAGGATTGCAATTGACCATGATCGTCTCGTAGCCATCGTCCTTCAGTGCAAACGCCGCATGGCAGCAGCAATAATCGAACTCGATCCCTTGCCCAATGCGGTTTGGGCCAGAACCAAGAATGATCACCTTTTTCTTTTGCGTCGGTGGCGCCTCGTCTTCCTCGTCGTAGGTCGAGTAGAGGTAGGGCGTCATCGACTCAAACTCCGCGGCGCAGGTATCCACCAGCTTGAAGACCGGCTTGATCCCTTTCGCCTCACGCAGTTCCCTCACCTGCTTGATGCCTTCATGCCCTTCGAGCTTCCACTGCGTCGCAATCCGTTCATCGCTCAGCCCAAGCCGCTTCAGTTGCAGCAACTGCTCCGTGCCAATCGTTTCTGGAGTGGTTTTCGAAATCGCCATCTGCGCCAGCGTCACCTCGCGAACCTGGTGCAGGAACCACGGATCCATCTGCGTAAAGCGCGCAACCTCGCGCACGCTCATGCCACGCTCAAACGCGTAGCGAATGTAACCCAGCCGCTCCGGTTTTGGCGTCACCAGCATCTGCGTCAGCCGACGCGGCTCCAGAACCTCCGCTCCCGTCTTCTTGCCTGTCTCAAGCGCCCTCCAGGCCTTCATCAGCGCTTCCTTGAAGGTGCGCCCCATCGCCATCACTTCGCCCACCGACTTCATCTGCGGGCCCAGCGTGTCGTCGGCTCCGGGGAACTTCTCAAACTGCCACTTGGGAATCTTCACCACAACGTAATCGATCGTCGGCTCAAAGCACGCCGGTGTCTTCCGCGTAATGTCGTTCGGAATCTCGTCGAGTGTGTACCCCACGGCCAGCTTCGCCGCGATCTTCGCAATCGGAAATCCGGTAGCCTTCGATGCCAGCGCCGAAGAGCGCGAAACGCGCGGGTTCATCTCGATCACCGTCATGCGCCCGTCTTGCGGGTTCACCGCAAACTGCACATTCGATCCGCCCGTCTCCACGCCAATTTCGCGCATCACCGCAATCGCCGCGTCGCGCATCTTCTGATACTCGCGATCCGTCAGCGTCTGCGCAGGCGCAACCGTAATCGAGTCGCCCGTATGCACGCCCATCGGATCGAAATTCTCAATCGAGCAGATGATGATGACGTTGTCCGCCAGATCCCTCATCACCTCAAGCTCGTACTCTTTCCAACCCAGCACGCTCTCTTCAATCAGGCACTCATGCACCGGAGAAAGATCGAGCCCCCTCGCCAAAAGCTCCATCAACTCTTCGCGGTTATAGGCAATGCCGCCGCCCGTCCCGCCCAGCGTAAAACTAGGCCGAATCAGCACCGGAAATCCAAGCTTCGAAGCAAAATCCAACCCGTCGCGCAGGTTGTTCACAAGCGCCGACTTCGAAACCTCCAGCCCAATCCGCACCATTGCGTCCTTGAACAGCAGCCGGTCCTCAGCCTTCTTGATCGCCTCAAGCTTCGCGCCAATCAGCTCCACGTTATAGCGCTCAAGAATCCCCGAATCCGCCAGATCGACAGCCAGATTCAGCGCCGTCTGCCCGCCCACAGTAGGTAGCAACGCAAACTTCCCTGAACCAGGCTGACTAGTGAGCATCTCCGTCTCAATGCGGATAATCTCTTCAACGTAATCGCGCGTCAGCGGCTCAATATACGTGCGATCGGCAAGCTCCGGATCGGTCATGATGGTCGCCGGGTTCGAATTCACCAGCACTACCTCATAGCCCTCTTGCTTAAGAGCCTTGCAAGCCTGCGTCCCCGAGTAGTCGAACTCCGCCGACTGCCCAATCACGATCGGCCCCGAGCCAATCACAAGAATCTTCTGAATATCATTTCTACGTGGCATTGGTTTGAACTACTTCCTCTAAAGTCTTGATCATGATGTACGCGCTCGCTAGCCAGCGCTCAAAAAACAGCGGAGCCAAAAGCCCCGCTGCTGTCAAATACCATTCCTCATGTTGATCGCGGAGGTCATCCCTTCCACTCCTCCATCATGTTCCTAAAATCCCGAAACAAATAATGCGAGTCATGCGGCCCCGGCGCAGCCTCAGGGTGATACTGCACGCTGAACAGCGGCAGCGTCTTGTGCCGCAACCCCTCCAGCGTCTGGTCGTTCAAATCCACATGTGTCAATTCCACTTCGCTCACGTTGATCGAGTCCGGATCAACCGCGAAGTTGTGATTGTGCGCCGTAATCTCCACCTTGCCCGTCGCGTTATTCCGAACCGGGTGATTCCCGCCATGATGCCCGAACTTCAGCTTGTACGTCCGCCCGCCCAGCGCTAGGCCCGTCAACTGATGCCCGAGGCAAATCCCGAACACCGGTACCCGCCCCAGAAACTTGCGAATCGACTTCACCGCATAATCCACCGGCTCCGGATCGCCCGGCCCATTCGACAAAAACACTCCATCCGGCTTCAGTTCCAACACATCCTCTGCGCTGGTTTCCGCAGGGACCACCGTAACCCGGCAGCCCTCCCGCGTCAGCATCCGCAGAATGTTCCGCTTGATCCCGAAGTCGTAAGCCACCACGTGCAGGCGCTTCCGCCCGTCCTCGCTTTCGAGAAGCGACTGCGGCAACAGAGGGTCACCCGCCTGATTCAAACTGTCCGTGGAATCGAACGTATAACTCGCCTTCGTCGAAACCACCTTCGCTAGATCCGTCCCGTCCATCTTGCGAATGTTGCGCGCCCTTTGCACCAGCGCCGCCGCATCCTCAGTCTTGGTCGAGATCACGCCACGCATCACGCCGTGGGTCCGCAAATGCCGAACCAGCGCCCGCGTATCGATCTCGGCCAGCACCGGAACTGCGTACCGTTCCATGTACTCGTCCGTCACCTGTTCAGACCGCCAATTCGAACTCACAGCCGAGAACTCGCGAACGATCAAACCCTCGATAAAGGGCTTGGCCGCCTCGTTGTCTGCCTGGTTCGTTCCGTAGTTGCCGATCTGGGGATTTGTGAGAACGACGATTTGTCCGGCATAGGAAGGATCGGTGGCGATCTCCTGATATCCGGTAAGGGAAGTATTAAAAACGACCTCGCCCTGGCATTCGCCCGGGTGACCATAGCCGTGGCCACGGAAAATGCGCCCGTCTTCGAGCGCTAAGATTGCCTGCATTGCCTCTCCGAGGAGTGGATTCAACTGATTCTAACAGGTCTTGCGGTGGATTTCAGGGCACTTTTCCGCTTGATTACCGAACCGCCCCCGCATCCTTTGTCGGCCAGTAGATAAACACAGCCTTTCCATAGATCAAAGACCTCTTCACAGGACCAAACTCCCGGCTGTCAGAAGAAATCGAACGATGATCTCCCATCATGAAATAGCAATTCGGCGGCACAATCATCTCCGCCATGGAGCGGTCGTCCCGATATTTTTCCGGCACGTAGTTCTCGCGCAACGGCTTGCCATTCACCCAAACCTGGCCATCCACGATCCAGAGCCGATCGCCCGGCAGGCCGATCACGCGCTTGATGTAGCTCTTCGAAGGGTCGCGCGGATAGTGGAAAACCACCACGTCGTCGCGTTCGATCGCCGAGACGTGATACACAAACTTGTTGATGAACAGCCGATCGCGGTCTTCCAGGCGCGGCAGCATGCTCGTTCCCTCCACCCGCACAGGCTGGTAGAGAAACGTAATAATCAGCACCGAAGCAGCCGCGGAAACAAACAGATCGCGTATCCACAACCCAGCACTGCTGGATTTTTGAGTGGGGACGGGTGCTGACTCGGCATCCGGCTGCGCTATGTTGGTCTGCACGTCTTCCGGTGAACCTGAAACCGGGGAATCCTGGGGAACTATTTCCATCTCTCTTCCAGCTTACTATTATCCGCAGCCCAGCCCGCCTGGAGGGCAAAGGATACGAACCCGATCGGGTTTTTTCATGGGTTTCGGCTGATGCCCGGAGGGGACAAGCGCCGGAGCGGTTCCAGGAGCGCCAGCTGCCGCCAGATTCTCCTCTTCAAGAATCAGCGGCCGCTGCAGAACCATTTCCACCTGGGTCCCGCTTGCAATATTCACATCGGCGCCACGCGTAAACAGAGTTGCCAGGCCAGTGGCGGCAAGCCCCGCGCCAATCCCCGCAAGCCCTCCCGCAATTGGATGTCCTCCCGCGAGGCCCCCAATCGCTCCAATCGTTCCGCCTGTCGGCACTGCAATTTTTGCTACCTCGCCGGCGTTGCGCCCCTTGCCGCCGGCCTGTTCAATCGTTCCTTCCCCATCGTCCTTGACCGATTGATCCTTTGCGCCAGGCAGGCTGTTCACCATCCCCGGAATCTCCACCACCGTCCCGTTGGGAAAGATCATCGACGTAAAGTGCATATCCAACTGCGCCCTGCCCTTTACCCGTCCCGCCCGCTCAACCCTGTCCACTACGCCCTGCACATAAACGCCAACCGGAATCATCACCCGATTTTCCACCACCACGGGAAACGTCGAGGACAGGTAGACTCCATCTCCAGGCCTGGCGCTCTTGGTGTTAATTGCGCTGCGCAGTTCGAGCAGCACCTTGGTCCCGGCAGGCACCGTGTAGGTCACCTTCTGCGGAACCGGAGAAGAAACATCGGTTTGCACCGCCGAGGCCGCTTGGCCCGCCGTTCCGGCGCCTCCATTCTGAGCCAACCCAAAACTTGGGCCAGCCATCCCAAAACTCAATACGGTTATGCACGCCAACGGCCTGTGCGGCAGACGCATCGCTAACTCCCCACTCGCCCACGGTTCCCAATACCTATCCTTATAGACGGGCTGTTCACATGCAAGGATAGCTCCGCCCCTCGCCAGAGATGAAATAGATCCTCCCTGCGCCGACTCAAAAGCTCAATTCGCGATACGATGCAATTCAGCAATGAATGTCGAAGCCACGCCGTCAGTTCCTCCTTTGGCCAACAAGTTCTCCGTCGTGTACCGGGTTCTGGAGGACGCGATTGCCGCTCACGCCTTTCCCGGCTGCGCCTTTGGCGTTCTTGCGGGCGGCAACCTTGTGCTTCAGGGCGCACGGGGCAGCTTTACCTACGACGAAGCCTCGCCACCCGTAACCCCCAGCACCGTCTACGACCTTGCAAGCGTCACCAAAGTTGCAGCCACCACAGCCGCGGCAATGCTGCTCCACCAGTGTGGCCTGCTCCATCTCGACACGCTCCTCGGCGATCTGCTGCCCGCATTTGTCGCTGGCCGCGCATCAACTGACAGCGCACGCCGCGTTACGTTGCGCCATCTTCTCGCCCACAATTCAGGCCTGCCCGGCTATGTCGAGTTCTTCCGCACCGTCACCACGCCCTCCGCTCTTCTCGACGCCTGCCTTCAGCTGCCTCTCCAAGCCGAGCCTGGCGCGCGAGCCGAGTATTCTGACCCCGGTTTCATCCTGCTCGGCAAAGCTATCGAGGCCTGTACCGGCGAACTCCTTCCCGCGTGGGTCCAGCGTGAGGTCTTCCAGCCCCTCAATCTTGCGTCTACATGCTTCTCTCCCACCACCGCTGCGCGCCATCTCATCCCTCCTACAGAAGAAGACACATCTCTGCGTCACCGCCGCATCCAGGGAGAGGTGCAGGACGAGAATGCATGGGTCCTCGGCGGAGCCGCCGGTCATGCCGGGCTCTTCTCAAACGTCCCCGATCTGTTGAAGTTTGCAGCAGCAATTCTGCATTCCCGATTTGAAAATGTTCGGGAGAGAAAAGAGCCCAGCCTCTCCAATGGCGAGACGATCTTCAATCCCCAAACCGTAGAAACCTTCGCCGAGCGCCAGAAGCCGCAAGGCAGTTCTCGCGCGCTGGGCTGGGATACTCCGTCATCAAAGTCGTCCTCCGGAAAGCACTTTTCCCCTCATTCCATAGGACATCTTGGTTACAGCGGCTGTTCCCTCTGGATCGATCTTGAGGCTGCGATTGCAGTGGTCCTGTTAACCAATCGCACCTGGCCCGACCGGCCCGCCGCGGCCGGCCAGTTGATCCGCGAAATCCGTCCAGCCTTCCACAACGCCATTCGAGAAGCCCTTTAAACTGACCGACACATATTGCTGCGCAGGTAACACCTTTCATAATTCTCTCGTTACTTGCCCAGCTTGCGATTAGAATCAATAATTGGGGACAGACGCTATGCTTACTAGCTCGATGACGCAGGACACAGCTGGCAACGAGGCGAACGACCTCAAGAATGACCAGGCCTCCCTGCTTAAGAATCTGACGACCGAGAGCCACAACGAGGCATCTCAAGGCTTTGACACCAAATCCGCCATCGAGATTGCGCGCATCATCAACCATGAGGATGCGAAGATCGCGGCCGCTGTCAAAAGAGCACTTCCAGAGATCGCCCAGGTCATTGACCAGGTAGCCCGGAGCCTGCGGGACGGCGGAAGGCTCATCTATGTCGGCGCCGGCTCCAGCGGGCGCATCGCCGCGCTCGACTCCTCCGAGTGTCCACCCACCTATTCAACTGCGCTTGGACAGGTGCAATACATCATGGCTGGCGGCCCCAAGGCTCTGGCCTCTGCTGTTGAAGTCAATGAGGACTCTGAGGAGTTGGGTCAACGCGATATTGCGCGCAGGCGGCCTACCCGCAAGGATGTCGTCGTCGGCGTCTCTGCCTCAGGCCGCACCCCGTATGTTGTCGCCGCTGTAGCCTATGCCCGCGCACGCGGAGCGCATACCGCTGCAGTCACCTGCAATACCGGAACCCCCCTTGCCAGTGCTGCGGATATCGCGATCGTGGCCGAAGTGGGCCCCGAGGTCATCTCAGGTTCCACGCGCATGAAGGCAGGCACCGCGCAAAAGATGGTCCTCAACATGATCACCACCGGCGCAATGACCCGCCTGGGCTACGTGTACGAGAACCTCATGGTCAACGTGCACATGCAGAACTCCAAGCTGGTCGAGCGCGGAATCCGCATCCTGATGAGCGCCTGCAACATGGATCGTGAGACCGCCGTCAACACCATCAAGAGCGCCGGCCGAAGCGTTCCGGTCGCTCTCGTGATGCTCAAGGCAAAAGTCGACAAGCCAGAAGCCGTCCGCCGCCTCGCCAAATCCGACGGCAACGTCCGCCTCGCCATCGAAGACAACGTCCTCGAGCTGTAGGGGAGCAGGATTCGTTATTGTGAAACAGCTTTCGCGAATATTCTCACGCAACGTCGTCGGCTACATCCTTGTAATTTCTTCAGGCGCAGCCTTAGTGCCCCTCAACAGTCGAGCGCAACAAGCGAATTTGTGCCTCGACGGATTTTGTATAGGTCAAAGTATCAAAGAGGCACGATTTGATCAGGTAGCGTGGATAACTCCTCGAAAGGATCTGGCTAAAGAAAAATGTGATGGTATAGGCTGCAAACCAGAAATAGCCTTCCGTGGCTATCCTAGTGAGGATCAGGCAAAGCTCTCAGATGCAGTGAGTTGGAAATATGTCGCTACGACCGAAGATTATAATATCGTCTCGAAAGAAAACCTCGGCGTACTGCGACTATACAAATATGAGTGCAACGCTTCCGCAAGGGGCATCCGGGGAGAAAGGCGTTTCTTCGGCGCGTATCTGAGTACTCCAAGTCAATATCTCACTGTCGTTGGACTCAGACTTATTAACGGTAGCCTCACAGTTTATAGGGTGGCCAGACAATACCCGTACCATAACCCACATGAACTTGCTTCCCTCGCCAAGGAACTAAAGATTCAGTATGGAGGGCGGCTATTACTTTTTGATGGTATCAGTTCAAATGCGTACTATGAAGTTATTGAGCAGCGTAAAGACGCCTGGTTCGGCAGAAGTACCGTATTCAACCCTTCAGATCTCTCCAACAATGCAGCAGAGCTAGTGCTAATTGACCCCAACACACGAGCTTTGCTTGAACCCACTTCAATGCCCGAAAGCGGTGAGATCAGATTAAGCCCGTAAAGTTCTGTAGAAGCGTCAGAGTGGCGAGCGTCAGCGAGCCACCCGTTTCATTCCTTAGGATGTTGTTTACAAGACGACATTTCCAAGGAGGAAGCAGATGGCTCGCAAGGGACAGGGTATTGAGA
>DATKWA010000083.1:0-17597 GCA_035529815.1 Occallatibacter sp.
ACCAGCTTGTCGTGCGATCTCATCGACCGACACAGCACTATAGGCGCTACCGGAGAACAGATCGGTAGCAGCTGCGAGGATTCGTTCGGAAGTTGGACGGGTAATCGTTCTCCGCATGAACTATACTTACTAGTAAGTCTATGAGGTGTCAAGCAGTCTACCTTATGCCAATCTGAGTCCGTGAGGACATTGCCACGATGCGAGGTCGAATGGCTTCCGTAATCGTCGACGCCGCTTGCCGATTCGTACGCCTTTGTCCTGTAGGCCCATCGTTCTGGAATGAGCGTGGATGCCCTATGCAAGTGACTTGCTTCATTCGCATGTCGGCTGGCGGGCTTACTCGCCAAATCGTTCAAGGGCTAGCGCCATAGGTCCTCACGGTCCCTTGTGGAGAATGGCTCTGGTTGTCTGGCAACTTGGAGTCCGCTACATTTGCGGATGAGCCTTTCTCATCCCGGCTTATTGGACATAAATATTTCTGCATAGACGGAGCCATTTGTTCAGGCAATGCTTGCATATGCTGTGCTGCACCTGATCGGCAGATGGCAATAGCGGGAACTCAAAAGGAATCGATGAATTCACCATCACAAACCCGAACAAGATCGCTGCCGTTCTGGCAGTGGATCTTTGTTGCGAGCCTGTTGATCGGTGGAGCGCTGCTCTCTATACTTGTCGTACGCTTTCTTGATCCGCCTTCTCATCCGGGCATCTCTATGGATCACCATCCACTCTGCGCATTTGATTCCAGGATTGGGCGCACATGAGCACGGGCGACGGAACGCTCCTTAGCGCGCAGAAGCTGATCCGCGCGCACACCTATACCTCCTTCGCGGGCCTGCTGCTCTCCGCAACGTTCGGCCTTCTCGTATCCATCAAGTTCCATGTGCCCACCTTTCTCGACGGCCACGGCTGGGATACCTGGGGCAGGCTGCGCTACGACCACACGCAAGGCATCCTTTACGCGTGGCTCGGAAACGCCTTCATCGCGTTTCTCTATTACGCTGTGCCGGTTCTTACCAGGCGAAGTTTTACCAGTGTGCGCCTGGGCTGGCTGCTATTTTGGATATGGAACGCCGTTGCAGTGCTTGGCGGTTGGAGCCTTGTCTTGGCGGGCTCAAGCCAGCCGCTTGAATGGGCCGAATTTCCGCTTGGCATCGCAGCCGTCATTGAAGTCGCACTTCTCTTGTTAGTCGTGCAATTCGCCCTGCCATTCTGGAAATGCGGCGCCTCAGAGCTGTATGTTGCCGGTTGGTACCTGCTTGGCGGTATCACGTTCACCGCCCTGGCCTATCCTGTTGGCAACCTGGTTCCAAACCTGCTTCCCGGCGCAATGGGCGCAGCCTTCAGCGGCTTGTGGATTCACGATGCCGTGGGGATCTTCATTACGCCTTTCGCAACCGCCATCGCTTATTTCGTCATACCTGCCGTAACCAAGAAGCCCATCTTCAGCCATTTCTATTCCATGATCGGCTTCTGGCTCTTGTTTCTCGTCTACCCCTTGAACGGCCTCCATCACTACATCTATTCATCGCTGCCCATGACCGCGCAGCACGCATCGGAAGTCGCGTCGATCTATCAGGGCATTGACGTCATCATCGTCGTCACCAACCTCCTGCTCTCCGTCGCCATCGCCTCCGACGGCAGCGTCGTCCGGGACATCCCCCTCCGCTTCATATGGACCAGCGTGGTGATTTACCTCGTCGTCAGCGTCGAGGGCTCCATCCAGGCCATCATGTCCTTCAACCGCTTCATCCACTTCACAGACTGGGTGATAGGCCATTCCCACCTGGCCATGATCGGCTTTGCTTCCTTCGCCGCCATGGGCGCATTGGCACACATCTGGCAGCGGCTTCCCAATGTCCGCTCCAGCAGGCGCCTGCTTGCTTGGTCCTATTGGCTGCTGACCATCGGCCTCGCTGGCATGGTGCTCGATCTCACCGGCGCGGGACTGGTGCAGGCCAGTCTCTGGCAACAGCATCTGCCCTGGATCGACTCCGTACGCGCCTCGCGCCCCTACTGGATCGTGCGCACCTTGGATGGTTGTCTGCTGCTCACTGGTTTCCTCACCTTCGGCGCCAGTTTCTTCGTTGGCAAGCGGCACAACGCAGTTGAAGCCGCGGCCACATCTCGCGGATCAAGCACGCACGCTCCCCACAATCCCCGCACCGACCACTGGATCGCGACGGCTTACACGGCGACCTTCGGTGCCGGGTTGCTTTTCTTTGTTGTCTCGTTTGCCGCGCTTGGCGTCCTGCCGGCCTACGAACTGCACAAGTCGATCGTGCGCACAACGCCAAAGGGGCTGCGCCTGGCGCTCACGCCCGAGGAAAAGCGCGGCCAGCAAATCTATGCCCGCAACGGCTGCGCCTACTGCCACACGCAACAAGTTCGCTTCACTCCCGCCGACGAATGGCGCTTCGGCCCGCCAACGCAGGCCTGGGAAACCCAGGATGAATTCCCGCAGATGTGGGGCACTCGCCGCATCGGGCCCGACCTCGCACACGAGTCCAGCAAACGAACCCGCGACTGGCAGCTTGTCCACCTCTATAATCCGCGATTCACCGTGCCCGATTCGATGATGCCCGGTTATCGCTGGCTCTTCGACGGCTCTCCAGATCAGCCTACTCAGGACGCCCGCGATCTCGTTGCTTATCTCAACACGCTCGGGCGAGCCGCGCTGCAGACCTCCGCTGGCCCACCGCAGGAGCCCGCGCAGATCGACATGCACAACGAAATGTGGGCGTCCGCTGGCACGTCCAACATCTATTCGGGAAAGGCGGTCTACCTGGCCAACTGCTCCGGATGCCACGGTGCGGACGGCCGAGGCCACACGCCCGGCGGCCGCGCACTTCGGCCAGTCGCGTTTGACCTGGCCGACTTCCGCCTGCCTCCGGAGCGGGTGTGGCGTGCGCTCGCCAATGGTGTGCCGGGAACATCCATGCCTGCGTGGAACCGGCTGCCTCAGTCGCAGTTTCGCGCAGTGGCGAACTACGTGCTCTCCCTCCCCCAAACGCCCCCATTGCAGCCCGCGGATCAGTGGGCACCGGAGCAGACACTTCTGCTCGCCGGCAAGCGAGTCTTCGACACCCACTGCACGCGCTGCCATGGCGACACGGGCGCCGGCGACGGACCCCAGGCTAGCCTCTTCCGCCGCCCTCCGGCTAACTTTCATCAGGTCGAGGTTTCTTTCCAGGGAACCACCTATGTGATGCAGCACGGCGTTCCCGGCAGCGGTATGCCTGCATGGCCCCTGCTCACGCCGCCTGAAATCCAGGCAGTCACGGTCTACATGCGGTCGATGTATCAGCGTCCCGCACTACCGAACGCAATCCAGGAAGCTCCATCCGCACACCGCACGGAGGACGCAAAATGATCGTCTGGATCATCGCAATCATCACTGCCATCCTGCTCGTGTTCGTCATCTGGAGAAAGGCGTCTAAAAGCTTCCGCGAGCGGTGCGAAGAGCCCAAGTTCCTCTTTCTCCAGAATCTAGGCATTCAACCGCCGCAGGATCAATCGTCAACTCAAACCACACTTCCCCAGGAGGACAATCATGACCCCGATCTCCCGTAGATCGTTCGTCTCGCGCAGTGCCGCAAGCCTTACGGCGCTCGGAATGCTCGCCGGAGTTTCCCGCGAAGCGGATGCGCAGTTGGTATGGAAGGGCAAAGAGTGGAAGCTTGCCAGCTTTCAAAAGCTCGTGTCCGACCCGGCCCGCATCAAGCAGGTCTATGATGTTGCGCGGATCGGCGACGGCAAGTTCCGCAATAACATCAAGAACTCACTCAATGGTCTGCAGTTCGGTTTTGACGTTCCAAAATCGCAAATCAGGATCGTTGCAGCGCTGCACGGTCCGGCAAACATGATGAACTTCGACGATTTCATCTGGAACAAGTATCAGATCGGCGAGTGGCTCAAAGTCATCGACCCCGAGACCGGCAAACCTGCGGTTCGCAACATCTTCTTCTCCGCCAAGGGCCCGCTGGATGCCGCCGCATTTGCAAAGGATCCCGACGACGAACATTCGGTCTATCAGGACACAAGCATGCAGGCCCTTCAAGCACGGGGTGTGCATTTCCTCAGTTGTCACACCGCCGCTGAAGAACAGGCGCGAGCCCTTGTCCGCCGCAGCAAACTCACTCAGGTGCCTGAAGACATCGTCAAGGACATGCTCGCGCATGCGCTTCCCGGCGTCCTCGTTGTCGCATCCATGGTGGCCGCCATCGCGCTGCTGCAGGCTGAGGGACGCTTCACCTACATCACCGTGTAATGCGCAGAAAGGTCGACATCACATGCATCTCACACAAAAACTCGGTGCTTTGCTTCTGCTCTTCGGCTGCGCTCTTGGCTCCCCTGCCCAAACCATGCCTCCGTGGAGCAAGGGAGCAAACAATCCCGCCGCAGATACCGGATACGTCTTCCACGTTCCCGATGTCGACAACGTGCCGGATCTTCATGGCAATCCCGCCAATGCACGCCTGGTGCTGTTCATCGGCGGCAATCAGTTTTTTGTCCTCCCGCAGCTTGTTGCGGTATTCGAGCGCGAACACCCGGAACTGAAAGGGCACATCTTCTATGAAACCCTGCCTCCCGGCATTCTTCGTCGGCAGATCGCAGCCAACAACACCATCACCCTCGGCAACCTGACCATTCAGGTCCAGCCGGATGTCTACGAAGCCGGCGCGCGCGCCCTCAGCCAGATGCAAAGCAACGGCCAGGTCACGCATGTCGTCGAGTACGCAACCAACAACCTCGCAATCATGGTCCGCGCCGGCAACCCCGAACACATCCACACGCTTCAGGACCTGAGCCGGCCGGATCTCCGGTTGTCGATGCCGAATCCTGAGTGGGAGGGCGTCGCAAAACAAATCGCCAACTCCCTGCGAAAGGCCGGCGGCGTGGCGCTCGAAAATGCGGTCTACCGCGACAAGGTGAAGAACGGCACGACGCGGCTAACCGAAATCCATCACCGGCAAACCCCCATGCGCATCCTGAACGGAACCGCGGATGCCGGTGTCACCTGGGCCTCCGAAGTTCGTTTTCAGCAGAGCATCGCCAACCCCATCGAAGGCGTCGCGATTCCTGCGCCGCTAAACACGACCGCAGTCTATGCGGGAGCCAGGATGCAGGATGCACCTCATCCGAAAGCAGCCGAGCAATGGCTGGCGTTTTTGCAGAGCGAGCAGGCGCAGGCGATCTATCGCCACTTCGGCTTTCAACCTGTGCCAAGGCTCTCCAAATAGGAAAGAACTCCATGACCGATCTTCGCAGAAACCAGCGCTTCCCCATCCCGCTCGCAGCGCCATTCGCACTTCTTTTCATTGCTCTCTCCGGCTGTCAAACCCGGCTACATCCCAACACAATATCGATCGGAACTGAAAGTTCCAGCCTTCCAGGGATTGCTCCTTCCGCCCTGGCCAACCGGGGAAAACTCATCTTCGATGAGACCCCGAAATACACCCGTGCTTATGTTGGCAACAGACTCTCCTGCAGTGACTGTCACATTCAGAGCGGCACCGCCGACTATTCCGCCCCCATGATCGACATGGCCGGACTCTTCCCCATGTTCAACAAGCGCGCGGGCCACGTCATTTCCCTCCAGAACCGCATCCAGGAGTGCTTCTCGCGCAGCGAGGCAGGTCGGCCTCTACCTGTTGACAGTCCGGAAATGCGCGCTCTCGTGGCCTATATCGACTGGCTCTCAACGGATCAGGTGAAAGGAAAGCCCTATAAATACCGCGGCTTCGTAAAACTCGCGCCGCTCACTGGAAACCTTGTCGCAGGAAAGACCACCTACGAAACGCAATGCGCGCCTTGCCACGGCAGCAACGGCGCAGGCGCTCCGCCCATTCTGCCTGCCGTGTGGGGAAGAAACTCCTTTAACGATGGTGCAGGCATGAACGATCCCGCCAAGATGGCCGCTTTTCTCGTTCGCAACATGCCTCAGAATCATCCCGGAACGCTCTCGCCGCAACAAGCCTACGATGTGTCGGTCTATATCCACTCCAAGCCCCGACCGAAGTTCAACCAGGCCTACAAATGCTACTAAGTGCTAAGGAGGAAGGCGGGGGGAGTGTGTAAGACCGGCTGTGGTTGCACTAGAATAAGTTGAATTCCGGGCTACGAAACTCCAGGGGGAAGCAAACCGAGAAGCGTAGCCTGGCTCCCGGCTCAAGCAGATCTCACAGCGTCTTGAGGATAATTAACTGGGGGAACGCAAATGTATTGCCGCTGCAAGACCGGGTTTCCATCCGTTCGCCTGGCTTGGCACAAGAGAAGGGGGCTGACATGCAGCGCACTTTGGTATTCGCACTTGTCCTGCTGGCTACATTTGCAGTCGTGGGCGGAGGAGTTGCCGCAATCCTGTCGGGAATCGTAAGCAGAGAGAAGCCCCCGCAGATCGAGGACACGGCACCGAGAACCAAGGCCGACCTTCTGGAAGGTGCGGTCGTGTTCAACCCTCCGTTGCCGGAAGACGCGCCGCCGGAGATCCGGGATGCGGTTCTTTATGGCCGCGACCTGCTCACCGATACCCAGCGCAACGCGAAGGCCTACGTGGGCAACAAGCTAAACTGCACCAACTGTCACTTTGATGGGGGCAGGAGCCGGGACAGCATCTCACTGGTCGGAGTGGCAGCCACCTATCCGAAGTATCGCTCGCGCACCAAGTATGCTACCGATTTGGTGAGCCGCACCAACGAATGTTTTGAGCGCAGCATGAACGGGCGACCGCTCCCACCGAACAGCAGGGAGATGCAGGCGATCAACGCTTACTACCAATGGATATCGAAGGGCCTGCCCATCTATGCGGAGGTGCCATGGTTGGGCTTGAAGGAGCTAGCCAGCAAGCATAAGCCCGATCCCGGGCACGGAAGTCACGTGTACACCGCGAAGTGCGCCTCATGCCACGGCGCGGATGGAGCCGGGACACTGATTGCCCAGGCTGTCTGGGGGCCGGGCTCGTACAACGACGGCGCGGGCATGGCAAAGGTGGAGATGCTGGCGAGCTTCACCTACCACAACATGCCCAAGCAAGCCCACGACCTCACGGTGGATGACGCGCTCGACGTAGCCGCCTTTGTTGACACGCGGCCGCGGCCGCACTTTGTTGCCGCAAGGAAACCGGCTCACTAACGAGCAGGAATGGCTGAAGGCTAAGTTATGAGCTTCCCGATCTTCGACATGCCTTGGATGGGTAACGCGCTCCTGATGGCGCTGGATGCTGTTGTGCATGTCTTTATCAGCCACGGCATCGCCATCGGTGCTGTGGTCTTTATCGTCATCAGCGAATACATCGGGCTTCGGCATGCGGCACCGGAGTGGGAAGACTTTGCACGGAGGCTAAGCAAGCCGACCGTGATAGTAGTGGCGGCGATCGGCGCACCGACCGGTGCCGGCATCTGGCTCATCGCCAGCGTGATTGCCCCACGCGCCATCGCCTCCATGCTGCGGCTTTTTTTCTGGCCGTGGTTCATCGAGTGGATGGTTTTTGTGACTGAGGTCTCGCTGCTGCTGGTCTACTACTTCACTTGGGACCGCTGGACAGGACCGTTGAAACGGAGGCACGTGTGGTTGGGGAGCGCGTACGTGGCGGCTTCGGCAATGACTGCGGTGCTGATCTCAGGCATTCTGGGCTTCATGCTGACCTCGGATGGGTGGCCGTGGCAGAGACGCTTTGTGCAGGCCTATTTCAATCCGACATTCCTTCCGCAGGTTGTATTGCGCTTTGCGGAGTCGTTGCTGCTGGGAAGCCTGTATGCGAGCTGCTTTCTGCTCCTAACGAAACAGGACACGGCATTCCGGCGGCGTGCGCTGCGAATCTTCAGCTGGGTGGGAGCAGGTTCAACAGTGGTGGCGGCGCTGGCGGCGGTGTGGTACTTCAAGGCATCTCCCGCGGCGTTTACTGTCTTCCTGACTTCGACCTGGGGATTTCCCTGGCTGGCACAGAATCCGGCGTGGCTCTGGAGGCTCAATGTGGTCGCCGTGGGGGCGCTGGTGGCCTTTCTGTTGATCGCGGTCTCAGGGCGCTGGCGCGCAGCCCGTGCCGGAGTCGTGGTGGCGGTGGTGTTCGCGCTTGCGCTCGTTGCGGAATTTGAATTTATCCGCGAATCGATCCGCAAGCCGTACATCATGCCCGGCTATATGTATTCCAACCAGATGCTGCTGAGCGAACAGCAATACTTCCGCCAAAGCGGATTACTGGCGAATTCCTACTGGTATAACATCGCGACCGACAAGCCTTCACTGCAACAGCAGGGCGCATACCTGTTCCTGCAAAACTGTTCGCGCTGTCACACGATCGGCGGGTTCAACGACATCCGGCAACGACTGCAGGGGCGCTCACCGGACGGCATCCGAGTGATTCTTGAACATACCGACAAGATGGTGCCATTCATGCCTCCATTCTCAGGGAATGATGACGAACGGACCATCCTGGCCGAGTATCTTTACACCATAACGAACCCACCGAGGTCGCCAACGACCGGCCGCAGCGGCGGTGCACAATGAACAAGCTCACTGATCTTCTGCTTTCTCAACCGCTTCCGGATGCCGCAGGCCAGGCGCTGCTTTTCGCCACGTTTTTCATCCACTTTATCCTGGCGCTGACGATGATAGGCACGGCGGTGATTGCCTATCACTCGCTGCTGGCACGGCGCCTCCGAGGGACGGCAGGGACCCCGTCTATGGCAGGGAGGCTGCTGCGCGACTTTCTGCCGCTGGAAGCTTTGGTGGTGGTGTGGGGCGTGGCCCCTCTGTTGCTTATCCAGGCGAACCACACGGTCAGCTTCTTCACCGCAGCCATGATCGCCTCCCGCTACTGGGTGCTGCTGATCGTTTTGCTGGTGATGGCGCTATTCACGCTGGACCTGCTGGCACACATCTTCGCGCACCGGGAAGGCGCTCCCGCAGTCGGCCACATTGTATTGGCGACCGCAGGGCTGACCGCCCTGCTGGCGATTCCAGGCATCTTCTGCGCCGTCCTGACCATCAGCGAGAATCCCCAGTTCTGGCCGACACTGGTGCGCGCGCACAACCACCTCGACAAGACGCTCGGCTGGTACTGGCTCGCGCGCTATCTGCACGTGCTGGGCGCCTCACTTGTGGTGGGCGCGGCATTCCACTACCTGCGGTCCGCGCAGGATGATGGCGAGCGGCGCCGACACATGCTGCGCTGGATCGTGGGAGGCCTGGCGTATCAATTCGTAGTCGGCCTCATGCTGCTGAAGTCTATCCCCGCGCCGCTGGGTGGCATCACCATCGCGATGATCGCGCTAGGCGCGGCAGCGGTTCTGGGCACATTCATTGCCACGCTGATGGGCGTCTCCCGCCCGGCAGGCGGGCCGAAGGAATGGGTACTGGCAGGGCTGGTTTTCGCCATCCTACTGCCCATGCTGTTGGCGCGTCAGAGCATTCAGGATCGGGCATATTTTGCGGTGCGCGCCATCGCGAAAAGAAACGCGGACGAGTATAGATCGCTGTTGCGACCTTTCCAGGGACCCGCGCTGGCCGCATACGAACAGAAGCTCCAGACGCCTCTCCAAAGCGGCGAGGCGCTGTATAACTCCAGTTGCGCGTTTTGTCACGGCACCGCCGCCGACGGTCATGGCCCCAGCGCCACTGAATTGGCGGTTCCGCCCGAGTCGCTGCGCGACGTGAGGACAACGCGCCTGGTCTACACCAGGCTGGTGCGGTCCGGCGTACCGAACACCGGCATGTCGGCGTTTTCGTTCTATAGCCCGCAGCAACTGGATGCCATCGCAGACTACCTCTATCGGAAATACCAGATGCTCGGCACGCCCCCCGCGATTCCCGTCAGCATCACCGCAGAGTCGGAGCGCGAAGCAGCGGCGGTGTGGGCCAACACGTGCGCCACATGCCACGGCAACGGCCATCCGACACGGCTTGGGGCGGCATTTCAGCCGCAGACGCCGGACCTCACCGTTTATGGGATGACACCGAAGCGCAGCTTCGATGTCATCACCAATGGATATCCAGGAACCATGATGCGCTCCTTCGGAAAATTGCCCGAAGGTACACGCTGGGGATTGGTCAAACTCGTCAGCAGCTTTCGCAGTTCCCATCCGTAGCCCCAAGTTGCACGATCCCGCCCGGCGCAGACGGAGACACCTCGACTCCAGCTTGACTTCAAATCAGAGCCTGTAATTAACTGGACAGTGCTGAGTTCGCTCGATCCATCACGCAGCCATTTCCCCTAACCCGGCATAGCCGGAACCAAAGAAGGCGTTGTTTATGATTTTTGGGTGGACATCGAACTTCTGACCGAACGGCATGCGGCTCAGATTGCGGGAGAGCTGAGTTGCTGGGACCATGTGCTTATCTTTGGCACGCTTCCGAAGATCTGCTACGCCGGGGGAATGATCTCGTATCTGTATGAGCGCAAGGTGCGGATTTTCGATTATCCGCGATTCGCGGAGCCGTTCCGCGATCAGCTGCGCGAAAACGCCGAGCGGCTGGCGTCCGAGGCCGGCATCGAGATTGAGTTTCTGCGCAAGCGGAACTTCCGCAAAGAGGACCGCGTGAAGGAAGCGCTGGCCCGGTGTGGCAATCATCCGGGACTGGTGTGCGTCTGATCCGCCATGGAGCCCTGCTCGACCTACAAACCATGACAGGACAAGCAGACGGGCCGGACCTCCCTGAAGCCCGATGACGGCAAGTGCATGCATTACTACTTCTGCTTCATCGACGAGGAACTGAGCCTGTGCTATGTGCGGGTGCCGACCTGGGTGACCTGCCGGCTGCAGATATACTTCAACGGGTATAACTGGCTGGCCAGCCAGTTGCGCAAACGGGAGATCGATTTCACTCTGCTGGACAATGCCTTCGTCCACGTTGCCGACTGGACACGGGCGCAGAAGATCGCCGATGAGTTAGAGGTCAAACAGCTGCACCGCCGGCTGGACGCGTTCGCAGGCCGCTTCTGTCCCATTCACCGCTCCTTCGGCGCGGACTATCACTGGAGCATGGACCAGTGCGAGTACTCGACCGACATCGTGCTCGGCAAACAGACCGATTTCCAGGCCATCTATGAGCACCTCAGCCGCACGGCAATTCACACCGTCAAGCCCGATAACATCGCAACCTTTCTGGGCAAGAAACTCGTGCCGCAGTTCGAGGGCGAAATGGGCACCGCTTCATCGCCGGGGTGGAACGTGCGCATCAAAGGTACGCGGATCAAGCACACCATGGGGCCAGTTTCGCTGAAGCTCTACGACAAGTTCGGTCTCATCCTGCGCATCGAAACCACGGTCAACGACCTGACCTTTTTCCGGCACTACCGCGAGGTAGAACACCGCGACGGTTCACGTGAAACCAAATGGACTTCCATGCAAAAGACCATTTACAGCCTGCCCGCGCTGCGCCAACTGCTGGCAGCCGCCAACTGCCGCTACCTGGAATTCCTGTCCACCATCGAAGACCCCCGCAACGGGTGCAACAAACTCGACAAGCTGTCGTGGCCGCGGCACCATGAAGGCTGCTCGTACCCCGGTTTCAACTTGTTAGACGGCGACGACGAAGCCCAGTTCCGCGCCATTGCCCGTGGCGAGTTCAACATCGCCTGACTGCAAAACAAAACCCTGCGCCGCTTCCTGCCGGATGAAACCATCGGCCAGGTCTCCAGGCTGCTCAAGCGCCTCCGACTGCATGGCCTCATCTGAAAGTTCGCACACGGCTGCAATTACTACCTGACTCAGTTCGGCAAGCAAGTGATCGCCACAGGACTGAAGCTGCGCGAACTCATCATCATCCCCCAACTAGCCTTCGTTAAAATGTTGAAGAGAATCTGCGACGCTTCCCTGCGAACCGTCCGTTCGAGGATTTATCTCTCCATGCCTCGCGTGCGCTGGATCACGTCGTCAGCCCTTGTACTGTTGCTAGTCTTTTGAGTTGGTCTCTCTCTCGTTTATTGCAGCGCGTTCATTTGAAAGGTTTGAGTGAATATGATGCCTATCCTGGGCAGCCTTGCCCTGCTGCTTGCTCTGGCGCTTGCCATGTATAACCTCGTCATCGGCGTGGTCGCTCTGCGTCAGATTTCCACTGAGAACCGGGGCCGAATTCCCCCCGAACGGCTGGCAGAAACGGCCCGTCTTGCGGGTCTGGCAAGCTTTGCGACGGTGTCGCTGGCAGTCTTCGCCTTGTTGTGGGCGATCTTCAGCAATGACTTTTCCCTCGCCTACGTCTTGCACGAATCCAACCGCGCGCTTCCCGGTCCATACAAGTTTGCCGCGCTGTGGTCTGGCCAGGAGGGCTCCCTTTTGCTGTGGGCCTGGCTCCTGTCAGGGTATAGCTTCGTGCTGCGATTTCGCCGTAATACCGATGCACGACTCATCGCCCTGGTATCGGCCATCCTCGCCGGCGTCGAGGTATTCTTTCTTCTTCTTCTCAACTTCGTGGCCTTGCCCTTTGCGATGGCTCCCGGCCCCCTACCCGCCGACGGCTACGGCATGAATCCCCTGCTCCAGTATCCGGAAATGGTGATTCATCCACCGTTGCTTTATCTCGGTCTGGTCGGCTTCAGCGTGCCTTTTGCCTTCGTTCTCGGAGCCCTGATCCTTCGTTCCCCAGCAGAAAAGTGGATTCCCGCCACCCGCCGCTGGGCTTTGGTTTCATGGATCTTTCTTACCTGCGGCATCGTCCTCGGCATGCACTGGGCTTATGCGGTGCTGGGTTGGGGAGGCTACTGGGGCTGGGACCCGGTCGAGAATGCTTCGCTGCTGCCCTGGCTCACCGGAACGGCATTCCTCCACTCGACCATCATGCAGCAAAAGCGCGGCATGATGAAGAACTGGAATATCTGGCTTATCTTCCTCACATTCCTGCTCTGCATCTTCGGCACGCTGCTTACCCGCTCCGGCATCGTCAGCTCCGTGCACGCCTTCGGCCAATCCTCGATCGGCACCTGGTTCTGGATTTTTCTTGTGCTTGTTCTGGTGATATGTCTGTTCACCTTTGCAGCGCGGCGTGACTATCTGAAGTCAGCGCATGAAATTGATTCACTCCTCTCGCGCGATTCAAGCTTCCTCTTCAACATTCTCGTGCTGCTCGCCGCCTGCGCCGTCGTATTCTTCGGAACGCTCCTCCCAGTCATCACTGAATTTGTGAACGGCAATAAAGTCACTGTCGGGCCGCCGTTCTACAACCGTGTAGTTGTCCCAATCGGCCTCTTCCTACTCCTGCTCACCGGCACCGCGCCTCTGCTTGGCGGGCGCGGTGCCTCGTTCAAAAAGGTGCGCAAGGACTTCGTGGCTCCAGGCATCGTGGGTGCGGTTGCTGCCGCAGTGCTCATTGCGTGCGGCATCCATCCCTGGGCGGATCGAGGCGCGCTCTATTCGCTGCTCTGTTTCTCTTTCTCTGCTTTTGTGATTACAGCGATCTGCACGGAAGTTTTCCGCGGAGCAATTTCGCTTAAACAACAATCCGGAAAAGGCCTCTTCTCTTCAATACGGCAACTCTTCACCGCCAATACTCGCCGTCATGGCGCCTTTATCGTTCATTTTGGCATCGTGCTGATGTTCATCGGATTTGCCGGTTCGGCCTTCAACCGCAGTGTCGAGAAAGAACTCAATACCGGCGAGAGCATGGACATTGGCCCCTATCATCTGGTCTCCCGCGGTTCCACGCCGGAGTCCAACGATAACTATGTTGCCGAGCGCTCCCTGATCGACGTCTACCGGGGTGGCAAGAGGCAGTTTCAACTCGCGCCCGAGGTACGACTCTATCAAGCCAGCCAGACTACTCAGTTAATGGTCGCCAACCACTCCACGCCGGCGTGGGACCTTTACGTAATCTATGAAGGACAAAACCAAGAGAGCGGACTGCCCACCATCAAGGCAATTCTGAATCCGCTCGTCATCTGGATCTGGATCGGCGCCTTCATCGTCCTCCTGGGTGCGCTGGTCGCGCTTACACCAAACCTCCGCGTGAGGCCCGTGGCCAATTCCGCAAGTGAGGCCGCAGCGCATCTCCGCTTGGCAGCTGGATCATCTTCGCGGTAATTCGGAGGTCTCGTGGCTTTTTGTATGTCTGAGAGTCGAGTGGAAGCAACCTGCTGCGGGGGAAGTATCGAAGTAAACTACCCGAACTCGTAGTAGCCGAAGCAGCTTGCTGCAGCCAAGACGTCGCCGGCGAATAAGTTCAAACGCCGTTGTGGCCAGATTTCTGGCTTTCTTGCCGAGCGGTTGGCTACCAGATGTTCGACGGGCGCAATTCTGTCACCGGCACCATTCAACAAACAGTCGCCGCATTCCTGAAGCTCGGTGAGGCGATTGCCACCCGCTGGATTCAGACGCCGAAGGGCGTTCTGCTTCTACAGATGGCTCCCGAAAATCCTGAGTCGGGCGCCGTCTATATCTTCGAACGTCAGCGTGAAGTTTGGTATATTCTGTCGTTCGAGGGTTGCGAAGACCGGTTCACTTCAGAGAGCTTCGACCGCGTCTTCTCCGAATACAAGCTGTTCAACTATTCACGCAGTAGGAGATGCGCCAGATTCAGCTCAAACGTGTTTACGAAATACCTTCCAGCACAGACGGTGCTCGATTTCTGATTGGGCGATTATGGCCCCGAGGCGTGAAAAAGTCTTCATTGGAAATCGACGCGTGGTTGAAAGATGCAGCTCCCAGCGCGGATCTGCGCCAATGGTTTCATCATGACCCGGCGCGGTGGGATGAGTTCCGCGGGCGTTACTTTGCCGAACTCAGGCATCATCCACCTTCGTGGCTTCCCATGCTGGAAGCGGCACGCCGCGGCTCGGTCACGCTACTCTACAGTACTCATGATTGTGAACAGAACGACATCCTCGGAAAATTATCTTGCAAGAGCAGCCCAAGGGGGTAAAACCGCGCGGGTCGGGAAACCATAATGGGAATCCCGGTTTAACTGATCAAGCGATGGAGGGCTTGTGCGGGGAGCGCTGTATCAATATATGGCAGACGATCATGAGAGGCTTGACTCATTATTTCAACGTGCCGTCGCGAGGCCCGGTGTAATTGATGCGGAGTCATACCATGAATTTCGTAAAGGCCTTCTGCGGCATATTTCGATGGAAGAAAAGATTGTATTACCTGCCATCGCCAGGTGGCAGGGCGGCAAGAAAGCAGCCATTGCGGAACGGCTTCGACTTGACCACGGAGCACTTGTTGCGCTTTTGGCCCCTCCACCAACGCCGTCCATCATGCTTACGATCCGGTCTATCCTTGAAGTTCACAACGAACTCGAAGAGCAGGAAGGCGGTCTATACAAATTGCTGGAGCACATGGCCGGAGCTGAAATGGAGCAAATGCTCGCTCAACTCAAGGCCGCCCCACCCGTTGCTGTGTTGCCTAACAACGACAAGCCGGAGGTTCTTGATGCGGCGAAGAAGGTAGTGGCAAGGGCTGGTCACGAATTCAAGGTGGCATCATAGGCTGCCATGTAGCCTACAGTTCATCCATCGGGATTTGGATTTTCACCCCTGCCATCATCTTCCCCTGAATCGATCCAACGAACCCGTACACGGCGTTGTTGTTCTGCGTGGGAAGGAACATGGCTGCGACAAAAGATGTTTTTACCGTAATGCTTATGCTGCGAAATTATGATGCAAAACCTTTTTGCAGAAAAGCTTTTTGATCTGTGACAAAAGTCACTGCTTGTATTGCGTCCAGTCAAGTCAACTTCGTTTTTGTCCTGAAAACACCGGAGCACGGGAATGAAATGGATTGCCATCTTGCTTGCGGAGAGCAATCTCGGGCGATGCAGAACCGAAACAGAGGATTTCATGTAAGGACCTGAAGGAGGCCTATCATGGCCCGTACGTCTGACGACGCTACAAGCCTCTCTCCGTGGTGGAGACATTCAGTAATTCTCGTAATGATCGCCGGCTTTTCGGTTTTGTCCCTTGTCACAGTGTTGACTTACACAAACGCTCCGCCCATCCCTGAGCGGGCTGTGGATGCGGCAGGTACTGTGGTGTTTACCGGGGACGATATTGAAGCAGGCCAGGAAGTATTTTTCAAGCACGACCTCATGGAGCACGGGACCTTGTGGGGCCATGGAGCTTACTTGGGGCCCGACTACAGCGCGGAGTACCTGCACCGGCTGAGCGAGATAACGCGGGATACCATTGCCACCGAAAAGTTCGGCAAACCCTTTGCGCAGCTTTCTACAGATCAGCAAAGCGTCGCCGCTGCGCGGACGATATCGCAGCTCAAGGAAAACCGGTACGACCCGGCTTCCCGCACTCTCCGGCTCTCACCAGGCGAGGTCGCAGCCTACCATACGGAACTTGGCGAGTGGAGCGACTATTTCACCCGGAAGGACGCAGCTCCCGGCCTGCCCGCCAACTATATTCACGACCCAACGGAACTGAAAAATCTGACTTCTTACTTTGCCTGGGCAGCCTGGGCAGCAGCGGCGCGCCGACCTGGAAAGGATTACTCCTATACGAACAACTTCCCCTACGAGCCGATGGCGGGAAACCATCCTTCCACCGATGCCTACGTATGGAGCGCCATGAGCCTGATCACCCTCCTTGGGGGGCTGGGCTTGATCCTCTTCGTCGTTGGAAAATTCGACTACCTGGGCTGGAAGACCGAGGGCCCTGACTCCCATTTCCTGCACTTGGCTCCCCCTGCGTTGAAGCTGACGCCCAGCCAGTGGGCTACGGGGTGGTTCTTCGCGGTCGTGGCCCTGCTCTTCCTGGCCCAATCATTTCTTGGGGGCCTACTCGCTCACTATCGGGTGGAGACAGGCGCCTTCTATGGATTCGACATCGCCCGCTGGTTGCCCTACACGCTGGCGCGCACCTGGCACCTTCAACTTGCCATCTTCTGGATCGCGACCTCCTGGGTAGCCGGCGGCCTTTTTCTGGCGTCATGGGTAGGTGGCGAAGAGCCCAAACATCAGAAGGTTGGCGCATACGCACTCCTCGGGGCACTGGCGGCGGTCGTCTTCGGCAGCATGGCTGGCGAGTCCCTTGGCATCAACGACAAACTGGGGAAGCTCTGGTTCTGGTTCGGCGACCAAGGCTCCGAGTACCTGGACCTGGGTCGTTTCTGGCAGTATCTGCTGGCAGTCGGTCTGCTTTTCTGGCTGTTTCTGATGTTCCGGGCGCTCCGGCCCACCTTCAAAAACCCTGAAAAGCGTGAGCTGTCCTCGCTCTTTCTGTACACGGCCGTGGCCATCCCGGTCTTTTATCTGCCCGCTCTTTTCTATGGCCCCACGACCAACTTTGCGATCATCGACAACTGGCGCTTCTGGATCATTCATCTGTGGGTGGAGGGATTCTTTGAACTCTTCGCAACGGTGCTGGTGGCCATCATGTTCTACCAGTTGGGCGTGGTCAGCACCAAGACCGCCACACGCCTGATCTATCTGGATGCCATCCTTTATCTCGGCGGAGGCATCATCGGCACTGGCCACCATTGGTATTTCACGGGTCAGGGAACGCTCAACATGGGCCTGGCTTCGTGCTTCTCCGCTCTGGAAGTTGTGCCTCTCACGCTTCTGACGCTGGACGCATGGGATTTCATCAAGCTGAGAAAGGCAAAATGCTCCGAGTGCGGCCAGGACATGGCCTGGAGCCAGAAGTGGGCCATCTATTT
>DATKWA010000084.1:0-8079 GCA_035529815.1 Occallatibacter sp.
TATTCCCGGTTACGACGGTTCCAAGACTTGCCAACGTGGCCGCTTCCCAACGCCCAGCAGTGGATGCTGGGCTCCCAAACATTTCGCCAAAGAGCGCTTCTGTGAGACGGTTTGTTCGCTCGTCCGACTCGGCGCGCAGGCGGCGCAGCGCGTCGGCGTCGTCCAGAATACGCACGATCCGTGGCTGTTCGGACACAGGCGGAAGAGGAAGCTCCATCTGCTCCAGATCGCCGAAGCGCAGCATGAACCGCACGGCACCAACGCAGCGATGGGCGATTTGCTGCCGGCCGATGCCGGACTTCAGGAAGTACAGAAGTAGCTGCGGCAGCAGTGAATCCCTGCAACGTACGACAACATACATCGGACTGACAGCGCCACCTTCGGGGAAGTGGCATATAGCGACTGACCCCACATTGATGCGAGACGGGTTATAGGCAAGGTCATTGAACCGGACGAGTTTGTAGTTTCTGGCGTCTTGGCTGAACACTTGCTTGTCGAATACGTCGAGCGAACGAACAAAGCCGACCGTGTTGGTTACGGAGAAGATTTCCGCAGGCGCTTCACCTTTGCGCATCGAGACTTCGGCGATGTGCCCTTTGAGCGGAGTGATCGGCCACGCGCTCATTTTGCCTGCAATCCTTTCATCAACAACCTGGCCCGTTCTGCAATCTCCGTCTCCATGCGGATCACGTCGGCCAAGATTTCCGCTGGGGCGTCGTGTTCCACCGCGTCTAGCCGGACGGGCCTGTAGCGGCCGGGCATGAGCTGCCAGCCGTTCTCGCGAAGTTTCTCCACCGGCACGACGAAGCTGTTGGGGCCTTCCTCACGGTTTGGCCACTTAGCGAGTATGTCGGGGATGTCGTTGGCCTCGATGGGTGCGCGCTTGTCGTCCAGCGAGTAACCGTCGGCGGTGAGTTCATAGAACCAGACCGATTGGGTGGGCTTGCCCTTCTGGAAAATGAAGATGGCAGTGCCGACACCGGAGTAGGGTTTGAATGCGCCGGAGGGCAGAGCAATGACGGCTTGCAGCTCGCAGGTGGTGAGCAGCAGCTCACGCATCTTGCGCTCGGCCTTACGGGAACCGAAAAGCACGCCGTTGGGTACAATCACGCCGGCCCGGCCGTTATCGATTAGGTGGTCGAGGAACCACTTGAGGAAAAGCAGCTCAGTGTCGCGCGTGTCGAGATTGATGTCAGCAAGGATGCTCTCCTTCTGTACGCGGCCGGCGAAGGGTGGATTCGCCAGGATGACATCGTAGCGCGGGCCGGGATAGTGGCCAGCCTGCGTCGTGGTCAACGGATTGTGGTGGTCGATCTTGGCCCGTTCGAGCTGGTGCAGGTAGAGGTTGAGGATGGCGATCTTCACCATGTTGGCGTCGTTGTCGAAGCCGGTGAAGGCGTGCTGTTCTAGGAATTCCCACTCCTTCGGTTTGAGCTGGCTGCCGTCCACGATGCCACGGGCGAGGTCCGCGGGCTTGGTGTGCTGCCGCAAAATGTGGGTGTAGGCGGAAATGAGGAAACCTGCCGTGCCACAGGCGGGGTCACATATGCGCAGGCCGGGTTGTGGGTCTATGAGAGCCACCATCAGGTTGATGATGTGGCGGGGCGTGCGGAACTGGCCGTTGGTGCCGGACTGCGAGAGCTTGCTGAGCAAGTACTCATACATGTCGCCCTTGAGGTCGTGGCCCTCGTGGGGGGCCAGATCCATCTCAGCTACGACCTGCACCACAGCGCGCAGCGTCGGTCGGTCATAGATCTTCAGCGTGGCGTTGCGGAACAGCTCGCGGCCAGTGTTGGAGAGGTTCGGCAGCTCGTGGAGCTTCTCAATCGCGCCGCGAAGGCTGTCGAACAGCTCATTCCCGGCTAGTGTAACGAAGTTGCCCCACGCATAACGCGCCCACGCGCCGGAGAAGATGCGCTGGTAGCTCTTCTCGATGAGCACGGCCTGTTCGTCGCGCTCGGAGAGTAGGCGAAGGAAGATGAGGTAGGAGAGCTGCTCGATGGAGTCCATCGGGTTGTTCACACCGCCCGCCCACAGGACGTTCATGAGCTGGTGCACCTTTTGGCGGAGGCCGGAGGAAAAGAAATTCGAGAGGTTGCTCTGGTGTTCGGCCTGTGGCATAACTCAGGAAGTCTCCTTCAGGGCCAGTCGGGTGCATTGGACCAGGGACGACTGGCGCAGGGCCTCGAAAACATCGTCTGTCATGGCTTCTCCCGCGCCGCCTTGAGGGCGGCAAGATCCTTTTCGCGCAATTTCCTTGCGGCGGTTTTCAGGTCATCCGTTGTGCCGGACCACAAGACGGTACCGTCTGGCCCGGTTAACGTGCAGTGCGGGTTATTTCCTTTGTCTTTCGTTTTCTTCATGGCTTCTCCCGCGCCGCGGCGATGGCCCTCTGCTTTCTGGCGCAGTCGCCGCAGTCGATTTGTTGCCGGGTCGGTCTCCGCTTCGCGGTCACCCAAACCGAGTGCCCACAATCCAGGTCCAGGAGCCAACGTACTGGGTTCATCGGTGATTGCGTGACCCGTTCAATCCTCGCCTTCGGCAATTTTAGCTTTTTCCTCATGCCTTTTCCCTTCTCTGCCGTAATGTTTCCTTGGCCTTCCTGTGCGCTTCCCGCTGCATGATGCCGTTTTGGCGGTAAGGCCGCGCGGTGATCATGGCCGCCGGGAGGCTTGTTACTTTCGGTCCATTTTTCGACCCGCGCGGACGGCCCGCCGCGTGTTTGCGCTCTGCCTCCTCGCGGGCAATCAGCCGGTCCAATTCGGCGAATCGCCGTATTCGGCCATGGGGAGCCATGGGGTCAAACGGAAGATCTTGGCTCGTGGTATCCACGGATATGCCCGCCGCGATTGAACCTAGGGCCGTTTCCGCCTCCGTGAGGTGGCGTCTAGTGGGCGTCCGCGGCAACCGGACGGACTTCATCGGCCGCACCCGCAGCGCTCGGACGCCTCGTACACCATCTGCCGGCTCACTGCTAGTTTCGACCGCAACGCCTTCGCCTGCTCCTCTGTGATCCGCTCCCTCTTGTGACGGCTCCCGCCGCGCGCATCCGGCAGCGTCGTGACAAGCCACAGCCCAGCCGTTAGCCATCCTGCGCCCTGGCAGTGCGGACAGATGCGTTTTTCCGCCGTCGAGCTGCCGCGCAGCGCGGCTATCATCACGGCGATGCTCGGGCAGCGGGTACACTCGTCTTGAAGCGAGGTGATCGCCGCGACGGCATGAGTTTCGTGATCTGCATAACGGATCAAGGCATCGATGTAGTCATCGATCAGGCGCTGGCCTTTAGGGGCGCCTGGCATGGAAAATAGCCGGCGTATCTGGCATTCGGCATCGTCGTGGTTTATCAATTACTGCAACCTCCCGTCCAATTCCTCCACCGCCGCCAACTCCTCCGCACGATTCCGCTCGACTTTGTTGTTGTACGCCACACATACATCCAGACAATTCCCGAAACAGATCGGGTCTTTGTGGGAATTATGGCCCTCGAACCATTGCATACGTTCCTCCCGCATCCCCGTGCCCATTTCGCCGATCGCCGCCCCGCCTTCCCGTAAGTAAATTATGCAGGGGTAGTGCTTGCCACCCATCGCGGCCATGTCGTCGAGCACAAGGCTACACTTCCCACAATCCTTCGGCCCGATGCCCCTGACGGGGATTCCTTGCTGGATATTCCTGAGCCGATAGGCCAGAACCGGCAAACGACCGAGAATCTCCCGCCCGACGCCCGGCGCTGGAAGAACGGTGCCCTCCTGCGCCGCCGGGATCACCCGAATGTCACTGACCCCGAGCCTTGCGGCTAGGGCTATAATTCCCCGTGTTTGCGAGCGGTTGTGTTGGGTCAGAACCACCCCTACCGTCAGATATACAATGCCCGCCAAGGCGCGAATATTCGAGACCACCTGCTCCCATGATCCCTTAACGCCTCCCGCTATCCGATCTCCATCCTCTGCGCAGCAGGCATCGAGGGATATGCTTAGATCGTTGACGCCGGCCCTAACTAGATCCTCATACTCCTGAAGCGGAAAAGATCCATTCGTGGATAAGGCAATTCGCTCAATCCCTAATCCCTTAGCTAATTCCACCAGCTTTAGCAACTTCGGGTAAAGCATCGGTTCCCCACCGCTGAAGCGGATTGCGAACAGCCCGTTTTCCTTCCATCGGCACACAGTCTCAGCCGCCTTGTGGTACGGGATGTCCTCGCCGCTGACGCCTCGGCAGTACGGGCACCGGAAATTGCACCGCCCGGTTAGAATTAACTCACACCGCCAAAGTGGAGCCGCGATCCCCTGACGGGCCACGCGCAGCGCCCGTTCGTCAGTCAGTGTATAGAAGCCGATCTTTTCAAGTTCCACAATAACCTACCGATCCTCCACTCAATTTCGCGTTCGTCTTTCGAGATATCCTTTCAGCGCCGTGCAGATGGCGCCATCCTCCAGTCGGCGCCTCTCTTCATGCTCCTCGATGGATTTGCGCTCGCCGTCTGCCGGGCGGAAGCCCGCCAGTGTGCAGTTCGCCTCCAGGCCGTCCGCCGGGCGGTAGTGCCAGCACAGCACGCCGCGCAACTCCGACGGCCCATGCCACGATCCAATACGAGTCACCATCTGCTCGACGAGCCACTCAAGCGCCTCCCTGTGCGGGCACATCTTCGCCAGCAGCTTCATGATCGCCGCTTGCGTTTCCGCATCCGACGGATAAAACGCCAGCATCTTGAGCTGCGCATTGGCGTTTTCGATATCAGCTACCGTGAATTTGTTCATTTCCAGCTCCTCCCATCATTCGCTCGAATGCTTCCCGGACTTCCGCCCGCTTTGCTGCGCTCCGGCTCAATGGAGGCGCGATGGGCTTTTCCGGTTCGTCATTCCAGCGCTCTTGGTTCAGCCAGGTTGATGCGTGCGGAATGTGCTGGGCTTCGCGGGTGTTCAATTCCGGGAGCTGGGCCAGCAGGCCAGCCATGATCGCCGTTCGCGTCTCCGGAGTCCGCGCCATCTTGTTCGCAGCCTTCAGTGCGGCCGCTTTGCCGACGCGCCGCGGATAAGCCGGCCAGAAGTCGCCGGCAAACCACTGGAAGATTTCCGGGAGAATAGCCGGTCTCGACTTCACTTTTCCTAGAGTGAAAAACGGCGGATCGATGACGGAATGCTTCGTCGCGGCGCCCACATCCTCAACGCCAGTTGAGGGAGTATCTGCCTTAGCAGATACGATATCTGAAGTAGTTACAAGAGAAGGAGAAGGAGAAGAAGAGTTGCCCTTTGGTACACACCATTCTTCAACCACCCTTGCACCACCCTTGAGATTTGCTTCATGCCTAACTTCAGCCGATCGCTTACCACCCTCACTACTCTTGCGTCTCCATTCCTCTTGTTTGCAACGCTCTACGAGGAGCCGGTCATTGTAGAGCCGTCCGTTTTCCGCTCTGAACTTGGCGCGGAGCTTGTGACTACTCTTTTCCCATTTGCGACCGAGACGTGAAAGAATCGCGAGGGCTTCATCGTCGTTTGGTAGTCCACAATCGTCTTCGAGCCATGCGAGCGAGAGCAGATGGATGTAGGCACCTTCCTCCGCCGGCGTCATCAGCAGGACGTCTTTCGACGAGAGCCAGGAATCCGGGTAAAACTGAAAAGCTGGCGATTTATACCCCATTCCGCCTCATTCGGTGCCGGGGGACGGATTGAATGAGGCAACCCGTCCGTGGTCCCGGCGATTCACTTCGCGCAATCCGATTATACGTCCGGCGGTACATAGCGTCAAGCCTTTTTTACCTCTTCCCACCACGGCATGAACGGCCGGCGGCCTTCGCCCTCCCGGAAGCCATCAAACCACTCGGAGGTGAAACCGTCATTCCGGAGCACCTCCAGCCAGGCCAACTGGAGCGGTGTTGGCTTTTCGCCTGGCCGCTTGGTTTCGACAAACAGAATGGATAGCCGCGCGACCCACACATATCCGCCCACGGCGGATGCCTGCACGAATACCCAATCCGGATAGCCCGTCGGGTTGCCGTGCTGCGGCGCGTACCGTCCGGCGCCCTTCATGTTGCGCACGGGACCCGCGATGCACCGGACGGCCCGGTAGCCTGCCAGCTCCAGAACCTGCCGGATGTCGGCGGCGATGGACTTCTCAAGCCGCGGCGGCTGCTTGATTTTCGACTGGCGGGTTGCCGTCATGGGCGGGCCTCCGGGGACGCGGCGAGAGCGGCACGTAGTCTACAAACTTTCTGGTTGTGCTCGGCACAGGCCGCAATCTCCATGCAGATAGCATCACAGCCGGATTCTGGTCCGCATGAACCTGGATGGATCGGGTTCGGCGCCACCCATTCCATCCCTTCATCAGCGAAATACCTTGCCGCCACTTCCAAGTCCGTGATGCGTTCAAGCAGCACCCCCACGTCCCGCCGGTACGCGCACGCATAATCCAGGACGGCCCCGAGGCGTCGGCCATCCTCAGTGGAGGAATCTTGCGGTACATCGAATACGTCAAGCCACCAGAAATCATCAACATCGGATCGGACTTGAATCTCAAAATGATTTGTGTCCCGCCAGTCCGCCTCGGCGTTCTCCGGTATTGGACAGGCTTCGAGCCGCTTGCGGATTGCGTCAATTTCGTTTTCGGTCACAACACCCCCTGGCCCAGCAACTCCCGGACGCGCCGCTTGCCGAGCAGCCGGCGGGCGCCCACTGGGACGTCATGCTCATTGCCGAGCGATTCAACGATGCCTTTGACCTCGCGTTCGCTCATGCCGGTTCGCCGGCAGATGGCGGCGAGGGTTATTGGCAAATTGTATGATCCGCTGCCAATAAGACCGTAGACGAGGGCTTCATTGTCGGTAAGGAATAGGATCATTGTAGCCACCCCCACGCCGCCAACGCCCAGGCGAACAGCCAACCGGCCCCGCCGACGATGGCGGCAAACCAGAAGGCGATGCGTGCCCTTTCCAACTCGCGCTCGATCCGCCGACAATGATCGGACGCACGGAACATCTCACGGATCGCGTGCTGGGCGATTCGCTCGCGGTCCTCGGCCTGCCGGATGGCCTCATGGAGTAAGTGTTCGCGGGTTCGGCCCATGGCGTCCATCATTTCTTCCAACTCCCGTCAGCTATTGATGCGCGTATGCGGCGAATAGCGTTTAGGACCCATCGCTTTGACGATTGGCCGGAAGACTTACCGGCTAACCTGACTGCCGCGCGTACGTCAGCGACGACACTCTGCTCGGTAGCGCCAAGTCCTGCCCTAAACCCAGTTTCCCTATGCGTGTAGACGATCCAATCACCATCCGCATGGAGTCCCGGTTTGACGCATACGTCATAGGTCAATGGTCTGTGGAACACAAACCCATCGACACCGAACAACTTCGGTGCCGGCCAACAATGGACAGTCAATATCACTCCGCCTCTACAGCGGGCGCGCACTCGGCTCATACTTCGCTCCTCGCCCGTAATACACACTCCCGCCACCGGCCCCGCCGCTCCCAGGCGCCCTGTGTGATCTCGCGGGCGAATAGCCACAGCGCCCGGCTCATGACCGCCCCGCGAGCCGCTAGGGTCAATGGATTCGTCCGCGTGCTCACCATGGCGACTATATAGGCGGCGACGAGCAGGATGACCGATGCCTGGAGCGATGTATTCATGCTCCATTCGCCGGTCCCGTCCGTCAAGCAGACGGCGAGCAGGACGACGGCGGTTACTAGGATCAGGGCGGCTTTTAGGGTTCGGGTCATGGGTTAATCCCCGGCAAGCCGATCAAGCGCACCCGTCGCTTTCTGAACATGCCCGGCGGCTGTCCCGATCAACTTGATTTGCTTCGATCCCTTGGCGATGTGCTGCAAGTCGGAAAGACTCTTCTGCGCGGAATGAAGGCGAAGGCGGCTCTGGTCGAGGGCGGCTTGCATCTCCGTGGCGCTATTGACGATCACGCGGGAGGATTGATAGTATTGAGCCCTCGTCCCTTCCTCGCCTTCGCTTTCCAGCACGACGTGGATGAAAAGCGGTTCGGGCTCCGCGCCTTCG
The DNA here is from genome assembly GCA_035529815.1 of Occallatibacter sp. Taxonomy (GTDB): domain Bacteria; phylum Acidobacteriota; class Terriglobia; order Terriglobales; family Acidobacteriaceae; genus Telmatobacter. Next base: position 8,003 of record DATKWA010000084.1, read on the forward strand.
GATCGGATGACCACGACGTTACGGATAAGTACTCGGGCCTGCCAGAGCCGATGCTGTTTTGCCGCCTCACTATCATT
>DATKWA010000085.1:0-5070 GCA_035529815.1 Occallatibacter sp.
TCAAATATTGACAAAGTGGTCTGCGAATTGAGCCCTACGAGCTGACCGGCGCGCGCATCGCTTCCAATGCCGCAGTCAGATCAGTAGCAAGAGTTTGCTGGGCTTCTGGAGCAAGTTTTTCCCCATGGCTGGTAAGGTAGAAAACGTCGATGGCTGTCTCGCCTTCGGTGTCGATCAGGGCAACCTTGATATTGCAATCCAGGGTCGACAGCGTCAGCGCAATCTGGCGCAGCAGACCCGGAAGGTCCTGCGCCACCACCTGAAGAAGAGTCGAGTGCGTCGACGATTCGGAATCGAACTCCAGACGCGTCGCCACTTCCACCTTGAGGTTGCCGGGGTGGTTCATATGGCTGCGCCCCTCAAGCAGTTCCTGCACAAAAACCTTCTGCGCTACCACGTCATGAATATTCTTCAGAAACCTGTCTTTCTCACTTGGGTTCAGCTCAATCGTCCGGAAGGCGTCGGAGAAGTGGAAGCTATCCACAATAACGCCGGCCTCGTTTGAAAAGGCTCCGGCTCGGACAATGTTCATTCCCCATGCCGCAAGCGCACCGGCCACATCCGCAAACAGCCGGCTGCGGTCGCGCGCAATCACGGTCAGGTCGAAGAGCTGGCGATTCGGCCGCAGGTCAAGCTGGACGGGGTCCTTGTCCAGGTTGAGCGCCATCTGAAAGTGATTCCGAATCTGCTCCGGAAGCCGCGTCTGAAGATAGCGCTGCGGCAACCCCTCTAGAAACTGTCCCAGCGCGTCGTACTGCGCCGACGGCACCATCGAGCGCAGCCGGTTCAGCAGCGTCGGGTCGATCGCGGCGTGGTAGCGCACCTCGTCCACCGACCGGTCCATGAAATTCGCCGTCGACATGTAGAACTGCCACAGATTCTCGGCTTTCCATGGCGTTAGTGCGTCCGGATTGACGGCCTTGATGTCGGCGAAGGTCATAATCGTCAGCATCTTCAGCAACTGCGGGCTGCCGATCTTCTCGCAGAATTGGCGCACATTCTCAAGGTCGAAGATGTCCCGCCGCAAAGCCGACGACATCTCCAGATGAAGCCGGATCAGCTTCAGGATGGTCTCGCGCTCCTCGGCGTCGAAGTCCAGCCGTGCCAGGAATGCATCCGCCAGTTCCACGCTCTGTCCCGCATGCTCGCCCGTTCGACGAGCCTTGCCCGTGTCGTGCAGCAGCAAGGCCAGCAGGAACAGGTCCAGCCGGTCAATTTCCGGCAATAACTGCCCGAGCCGGGCCTCAAAGTCATGCGTCGGCTGCCGCAGGCTATGAACGTTATCGATCGCCAGAAAAGTATGCTCGTCGACGGTGTACCGGTGATAGCTGTCCCGTATCACCAGCGCGTCGATGCCGTGGAACTCCGGAATCAGCATCTCTAGAACGCCCAACGCATGCATCGTGCGCAGAGCATGCGCTGCGTGCGGCCCCAGCAGAACCTCGCGCAGTGCGTTCCAAAGATAAGGCCCTTCCGGGATATGAATCGCCAGCACCGGCAGTGCATCCGTTATCCGATCTTCGGCCGCCTGCGAAAGCATGTACCCGTGCGTCGCCATCAACGAGAAAATGCGCAGAATTGCGCTCGTGTCGTTGAACTGTGCCCCCGGCTGGACGTCGATTCGGCCTTGGTCGAGCAAAAAGTCCGTGCCAGCAATCGGAGTCCGCCGCCGCCGGAACTGGCGATAGAAGCTTACCGGGGCGGGCAAATGCTCCATCAGCAGCGCAGCCCGGCGGTAAACAATGCGCGCATGCCGGTAGTACGTACGCATCCAGTACGAGGGGTCGGCTGTACCGCGCGTTTCAAGCCCAATCGACAGTGCCGCCGCCTCGTCCTGCGACTGCCAGTCCAGCGTATTGTCGTCGCGGCCGTGGCGGAAATGAAGAAAGCAGCGCGCCGCCGCAAGAAAATCGAAGGCTGCTTCAGCGTCGCCACGCGCGCTCTGGAACACACCCCCGCGCTGCCGCGGCCACTCCTTGGTCTCCTTAAGATGGAACAGAACGGCAAACCACACCGCCAGGTGATAGTCGCGCAGCCCCCCTGGACAGTCCTTCAGATTCGGCTCAAGGTGAAAAATCGTATTGCCGAATTTGGCGTGACGCGTTCGAGCAATTTCGCCCAGCTTCTGCGTAATCGTTGACCACTCGCTCAGCACAAGGCCCGGAAATACAACCTGGTGCAGCTGCTGATAGAGAGGGAACTGTCCCGCCAGAAAGCGCCGGTCCAGCGTAGCTAAAGTGAATTCAAGGTTGTCCGGGTCAAAGCGCCCCGCTTCCTTCACAGTGCGGGAGCAGGGGCTCGCCCGCAGACCCACGTCCCACATCCCCTGTATAATCGCCCGTACCGCCTCTCTGGACTGCTCCTCGGTCTTCTCGTCCGCAAAGGTGAACAGCACATCGATGTCCGAGTAGGGGAACAGATCCTTGCGGCCGTACCCGCCCAAAGCTAGCAGAGCCGCATTCTGTCCCGGGAGTTCGGCAAAGGCGCGCCGCCACATCTCGATCAGGATGCGGTCCACAACCGCGGAGCGCCGCCGGATCGCAGCCGTCCCGTCACCCGTCCGCTCGCAGGTCTGGCGAACAAGCGCCATCTCTCGAAGATACTGCTCCCGAAGATCGTCAACCGCTAAAGCGACTGGATTCATAAGTGATTGTGCGTGGCTCGCCGAAGCAACAAGGATGTACTTCCAGCATAAGCGATGTTTGCCCGGATGTGAATTTTTGAGTACTCAAGGCCCGAAAAAGCACCAGATCAAGGCCTCGGAGAGCAATTGCGGGCACGTCGCAACCATTTCCGCCTCATCCAAGGAAAGATTGCGCTTTCGTATTCCCCTGCATGCAAAAGACGCACCTATCTGCATCCAAATTGATTTGAGGTTCTAGAATAACGAGTTGTAGCCACTGCTATCGTCCTGCGGCTTGTTGCGGCCAGTCCGGTCTGTGAGTTGCAGGCAACTCCTGGGCGCTACGCCATCGAAGGCGTCACACGCCCGGGCTCGATGAGGCAGTTTCAAGGAGGTCGTCCTCGGTATGCGAATGCGGTTGGGAGAGCTGCTGGTCCAGGCAAATCTGGTTAGCGTCAAGGATGTAACCAGCGCGACGGAGCGAATGGTTGCCAGCGGCGGCCGGTTGGGTGACAACCTGGTCGCCATAGGAGCCGTCGATCAGCGCGTGCTGGATGCCTTTCTGAGTCGCATTCCCACCGAGCCCGCCAATATTGCGGCCACCGGAATCGACGAACTCGACCTGCTGACCCTCCTCATGAAGGTCATCTATTCCGGCCGGCTGGAAACCTGCCGCCAGTTCATCGACGCCATTAAACTCCCCTACCACATCGTGGCCGAACTTGTGCAGATGGCAGTCGACCGCATGCTGCTGCGCACTCTGGGAATGCGCGACTCAAGCAGTCCCCTCGATATGGTCTACTCGTTTACCGACGAGGGTAAGCGCTGGACCCTCGATGCCCTGGAGCGGTTGCGCTACGTCGGGCCTGCGCCCGTCGCCCTCGAGGATTTCACCCATCGTGTGAACCTGCAAAAGCTGACCAACGAACTCGTCACCTACGACCGCATCCGCAACGGCTTGGGAGACCTTACTTTCCAGGACAGCATCATTGAGCAGTGCGGGCCGGCCTTGAACTCAGGACGAGCCATGCTTCTCTACGGACCTCCCGGCAATGGCAAAACGTCCGTGGCCCACGCCCTGGGCAGCATCTTCAGCGACGTAATCTATGTGCCCTACGCCATCTCCGTCGAGAGCCAGATCATCCGTTTCCACGACCCCAGCGTGCATGTCACCCTCGACGCCGAGCCCATAGGCGAAGAAGGTGCGCCGTCGTTTGTCCGCGCTGAGGATTTCGATACGCGCTGGGTTCCCTGCCACAGGCCGTTTGTCGTCACAGGCGGCGAACTCACCCTCGATATGCTCGACCTAAGATACGACTCCACCGGCCACTTCTACGAGGCCCCTCTTCACGTCAAGGCGCTGGGCGGATGTTTCATCATCGACGACTTTGGACGCCAACTCGTCAGCCCAAGAAACCTGCTCAACCGCTGGATTGTGCCCCTCGAAGGACGCGTCGATTATCTCAATCTGCACACCGGCAAGAGCTTCGTCATCCCCTTCGAGGAACTCGTCATCTTCTCCACCAACCTCGAACCGGAAGACCTCATGGACCCGGCCTTCTTGCGCCGTCTCCCATACAAGATCGAGGTCGGAGCACCAACCCTTGAAATCTACAAGCGCATCTTTAAAAAAGAATGTGACAAGCAGGGAATCGAGCTGTCCGATGAGGTCTTTGACTTCATTGCATACAAGGTCCAAAAGGAAAAGGACCTTGAACTCGCCGCCTTTCAGCCGCGCTTCATCGTCGATCAGGTCGTCGCCACCTGCCGCTTCATGGGCCAACCGCCCCACTTCGAGCCGCGCTTCATCGAGTACGCACTCAACAATCTGAAGGTGCATCGCACCTCGCCGCCCGCCCCCACAGCAGCCATCACCGGACACTGACCGTCGCAGATTGCCACGCACAAAACCGCGCCCCTCATTGCGGAAACGCAACAAACTTCTTCGCGCACGACGCCGGCTCGCCCTCCGCCGGCTTTCCCTCAACCGTCGAGTCCACCCCGCCAGCCAACTGCAAATTCGTCGCGCCCGGCCCAAGCCGTACGTCGGCGTGATGCAGCGAATACGTGTATGTGTCGTTGTCCATTAGTTGCACGCCATCCAAGGTCGCTTCCACCCGGTGCTCCGCGTCGTAGCCGTTGAAAGAAATCTTGCCCCCGCCCGAGATCCGCACGTCCCGCAGCGTAATGCCCCGCATCGTCGGCGGCGAGTTCCCCTTCACAGTTCCGGCTGCCGTGTACCCCGTGTCCAGCGTAATCGGATTCGGCGAGTTGCGGATGCACACATCGTCGTAAACCACATCCTGCGTCAGGCCCCCGCGCAGGGCCATCGCATGAAGAAAAGGCGAAGGCGCAGCTGGCAGCGTTGACGAAAGGGATACAGGGATACAGTTAGATACTTCTGCACGTGATCTTGGTCGGCTGTTCTGTTTCCAGGAGGTGTTGAT
>DATKWA010000086.1:0-9588 GCA_035529815.1 Occallatibacter sp.
CGCTTTTGCGTTTGAGAGCTCATGACCAACGAGTATTCAAGAGCCAGCTTGTGTGGATTGGAGTGGCCTGCCATCACTGATGTACCGTATTGAGCGATACGTTCGCGAATATATTTAGAAGCGTTGCGGGCGAGGGGGATTAGTATGCGGCGGATTTTTTTGTTGGTTTTGGTAGGGTTCTGCAGCATAGCCGTCTGGGCGCACGGGCAGGTTCCGGTTACGGAGAAGATTGAATGGACGTGGACAGATCGGCCGGAGATGCCGGTGGCTGGGTTGCCGAATGTGTTGCTGGTGGGGGACTCGATTACGCGAGGGTACTATCCGGCGACGGCGAAGGAGTTGAGCGGTGTTGCGAATGTTTATCTGTTTGCGACATCGGCAGCAAGCGGCGATCCGAGGTTGCCAGGACAACTGCACGACTACTTCAGCATGATGGGGCTGAAGTTTGCGGTGATTCATTTCAACAACGGGATGCATGGATGGGGATATACGGAGAAGCAGTATGCTGATGGGTTGCCGGGGATGATTGCGGCATTGCGTGCGGGGGCGCCTCATGCGGTGCTGGTGTGGGCGAGCACGACGCCGGTATTGCATGACTCCACCACGGACGGATCGACGAACGCGCGAATCGACGAGCGGAACCTGCTGGCGGCGGCGCTGATAAAGCACGAGGGGATTGCCGTGGATGATCAGCATGCGCTGATGCTAAAGCATCCGGAGTTGCATAATGGGGACGTGCATTTTACTGAGGCGGGAAGCACGCTTCAGGCTGTGCAGGTGGCGGGTTCGATACGCACGGCGCTGGGAAAAGCAGTGGTTGATTAATCCCGGATCCTTGCCGTTCGCGCCTCAAGATCCCAGGTCTCATCCGCTACGGCGGACGAGACCTGGGATCTTGAGGTTTTACGCGATCCGCGCTAAGGGATATATAAATCCACGTAGTTGTTCACGGGAGTGGATTCGAGGCGGGGGCGGTCGAGGGAGAGAGCAAGGATTTTTTGTTGCTGCTCGTTGGGGAAGCGGCGGCGGAGATTGGTTTTGAATTTTTCGATTAAGAGCGGCAGGCCTTCGGTGCGGCGGCGGCGGTGGCCGATGGGGTACTCGACGGTTTGTTCGAGGATGTTGCCGTCGTTGAGTTCGATGTGGAGTGAGTTCGCAATGGAGCGCTTTTCGGGGTCGTGGTAGTCGCGGGTGAACTGCGGGTCTTCGACGCAATGGATTTTGGCGCGGAGGGCGTCGATGCGCGGGTCTGTAGCTATCGCGTCTTCGTAGTCGGCGGCGGTTAGGCGGGCGAAGAGGAGCGGGATGGCGACCATGTATTGGATGCAGTGGTCGCGGTCGGCGGGGTTTGCGAGGGGGCCTTGCTTGTCGATGATGCGAAGGCAGGCTTCGTGGGTGCGGATGGTGATGTTCTTGATGGCTTCGGAGGAGAGGCCGCGCTGGTCGAGTTGCGCGCGGAGGGATATGGCGGCTTCGACGGCAGTTTGGGCGTGGAACTCGGCGGGGTAGCTGATTTTGAAGAGGACGTTCTCCATGACATAGGATGCGTAGGGCCGTTGGAATTTGAACGGCTGGCCGCGGAAGGAGACGTCGTAGAAGCCCCAGGTTTTTGCGGTGAGCGCGGTGGGGTAGGCCATTTCTCCGGCGCGTGCCATTAGGGCGAGGCGGACGGCGCGGCTCGTGGCGTCGCCTGCGGCCCAGCTTTTGCGCGAGCCGGTGTTTGGGGCGTGACGGTAGGTGCGGAGGCTCTGGCCGTCGACCCAGGCGAGCGAAAGCGCGGCGATGGTCTGGTCGCGGGTGAGGCCGAGTAACTGGCTGACGACGGCGGTGGATGCGACTTTGACGAGGACGACGTGATCGAGGCCGACTTTGTTGAAGGAGTTTTCAAGGGCGATGCAGCCTTGAATCTCGTGGGCTTTGATCATGGCGGTTAGAACATCACGCATGGTGAGAGGCATGTGGCCGTTTGCGATTGCGGCGCGTGAGAGCCAGTCGGCGACGGCGAGGATTGCGCCGAGATTGTCGGAGGGGTGGCCCCACTCGGCGGCGAGCCAGGTGTCGTTGAAGTCGAGCCAGCGGATGAGTGCGCCGATGTTGAAGGCTGCCTGGACGGGATCGAGTTGGTAGCTGGTGCCGGGGACACGCGCACCGTTGGGGACGATGGTGCCGGGGACGATGGGGCCGAGGAGTTTGGTGCAGGCGGGGTATTCGAGAGCTTCAAGTCCGCAGCCGAGGGTGTCGATGAGGCAGTGCTGGGCGGTGGAGTATGCAAGATCGCTTTCGATTTTGTAGGTGAGGGCGTAGTCGGCGATGTCGGTGAGGACTTTGTCGGGGGCGGGGCGGTTGCTGCCAATGTGGGAGGACACGCGGGCTCCTTGTGCTCTATCAATTCTATTGAATGCTGGGGGACGACAGGGGGAGGAGATTCCCGCGGGGGCTAAAGCCCGGATCATTCTCTACGGTTTGCGGCACGACTTCAGTCGTGCCCTTTCAAAGCACTGCTTGGTGCTGCGTTCTTACGGCCGCTCGGCGATGGGGAGGAATTTTAGATTTTCGGGGCCGGTGTAGATGGCGGAGGGGCGGATGATTTTTCCGTTCTGGCGCTGCTCGACGATATGGGCGGACCAGCCTGCAGTGCGGGCGATGACGAAGAGCGGGGTGAAGAGATCAGTAGGTATTCTCATGTGGTGATAGGCGACGGCTGAGTACCAGTCGAGGTTGGGGAACATGTGCTTGGCGTCGCGCATGGTTTCTTCAATGCGTTCGGCGATGGAGTAGAGGCGGGTGTCTTCAGCGGCGACGGCGAGTTGGCAGGCTACCTGCTTGATGATGTCGCTGCGGGGATCGCTGATGGTGTAGACGGGATGGCCGAAGCCGATGATGACTTCCTTATTGGCGATGCGGCTTCGGATGTCTGCCTCGGCTTCGTCGGGCGATTGGTAGCGGGTTAGGATTTCGAGGGCGACTTCGTTGGCGCCGCCGTGCTTGGGGCCCTTGAGCGCGCCGATTGCGCCGGCGATGGCGGAGTAGATGTCGGAGCCTGTTCCGGCGATGACGCGGGCGGCGAAGGTGGAGGCGTTGAACTCATGCTCGGCGTAAAGGATGAGCGAGATGTGCATGGCGGCCGTCCACGCGGGGCTGGGGATGGCGTCGTGCAGGAGGTGGAGGAAGTGCTCGGCGATGGAGTTGTTGTCAGAGCCGGCGATGAAAGCGTCGGGTCGCTCGACATCGATGCGTCGGCCATTGCGGGCGTAGTGATGCCAGTAGAGGAGCATGGAGGGGAGCGAGGCGAGAAGTGCATCGGCGGTGGCGCGGGCATCCTTGTCGCTGTGGCTTGGACTCTCGGGGAGGACGCAGCCGAGGGTTGAGACTCCTGTGCGGAGGACGTCCATGGGATGCGTGGAGGGCGGCAGGAGTTCGAGGGCCTGCTTGACGGCGGCGGGAAGACCGCGGAGAGAGTGGAGACTCGCCTTGTAGGAGGTCAGTTCGATAGCGTTGGGCAGCTTGTCGTGGACGAGCAAGTAAGCGACTTCTTCAAACTCGCAGTTGGTGGCGAGATCATGAATTTCGTAGCCGCGATAGTGGAGATCGTTGCCGCTTTGTCCGACGGTGCAGATGGCGGTTTCGCCGGCGGGTGTGCCGGAGAGGGCTACGGACTTCTTCGGCTTGAAGGCCAGGGGGGCGTTGGGCTGGGGCTGGCTCATCGGAACCTCCAGAGAGCATCAGACTACTGGATGGACGTTGTGGAAAGCTATAAGTTGCTTCAGGAGAGGTTCAATACATGAGAAGCAGGGAGCTGGATTCTTGAGAAGAAGCAGCAGGTGAGGAGACGATTGCAGGCCTAAAACGGCAGAAGCTGCAGGGCAGAATCTACTTTTCTGGTCTGGATTTGGCGAACAGGTCGTCGAGTTTCTGCTCGTAGGCGTGGTAGTCGAGGAATTTATAGAGGTCGGCGCGGGATTGCATGAGGGGAAGGACGCTCTGCTGGGAGCCTTCTTTGCGGATGGCTTCATAGACTTTGAGAGCGGCGGCGTTCATGGCGCGGTAGGCGGCGCAGCAATAGAGAACGATGTCTACGCCAGCCGAGGCAAGCTGGTCGCGGGTGAAGAGCGGGGTCTGGCCGAACTCGGTGATGTTGGCGAGGATGGGGACGCCGACGGCTTTGCGGAATTCCGTGTACATGGGCAGATCGGTGACGGCTTCGGCGAAGATCATGTCGGCGCCTGCGGCGACGTAGGCCTGGGCGCGTGCGATGGCTGCTGCGAGGCCCTCGTTGGCGATGGCGTCGGTGCGGGCCATGAGGACGAATTGTGGATCGGTGCGTGCGTCAACGGCTGCTTTAATGCGGTCGACCATTTCGTCGGTGGAGACGAGTTCCTTTCCGGGGCGATGGCCGCAGCGCTTGGCTCCGACCTGGTCTTCGATGTGGACGGCGGCTGCGCCGGCTCCGATCATGGAGCGGATGGTGCGGGCGACCGAGAAGGCGCTGCCCCAGCCGGTGTCAATGTCGACTAGGAGCGGGAGCGAGGAGGCGGCGGTGATGCGGCGGACGTCGGTGAGGACATCTTCCATGGTGCTGATGCCGAGGTCGGGCAGTCCGAGGGAGTTGGCGGCGACGCCTCCGCCGGAGAGATAGAGGGCGCGGAAGCCGGTGGCCTGGGCGAGGCGGGCGGTGTAGGCGTTGATTGCGCCAGCGATCTGGAGGGGCTTTTCTTCTTTAACGGCTTGGCGAAAACGTGCGCCGGGCGAGTTGTTGTCAATGGGGTCAGGCATGGGGCATCCCTTGTGCATCTCTGGGCGGCATCATAACAGGCGGGCCGATGCTGATTTCGGTTTAACGCTTTAGCGGTTTCCCAAGGGAGGCGGATGGTGCGACAATCGTCGGGTTGGGCCTGACTTGGAAGACGAGGGCCTGACCAGAAGGAGAGATGTCATGAACACGAAATTTTTTCTGACCGCAGTATTGCTTGCGGCCACTCCGCTGATTGGTCAGACTGCGCCGAAGCGAGCGCCAGCGAGCCCGCCCGAGACCGCGTCGGCGACGATTGGCGGGAAGAGCATCACGATTGCCTACAGCTCGCCGGGCGTGAAGGGACGCGAGGGCAAGATCTTCGACAAGGGCGGACTCATTGAGAGTACCCATAAGTCTTATCCTGTTTGGCGCGCTGGAGCGAACTCGGCCACGACGCTGAAGACCGACGGCGACATGATGATCGGCGATCTGAATGTGCCGGCTGGGACTTACACATTGTTTGTCGATGTATCCAACCCGGACGAATGGACGCTGATTGTGAACAAGGCTACCGGCGAGTGGGGCCTTTCCTACGACAGCACGAAGGACCTGGGCAGGACGAAGATGACGATGAGCAAGCCGGCCAGCATGGTGGAGAATCTGGTTTACACGATTACCGATGATGGCGGCGGGAAAGGCACACTGACGCTCGCGTGGGAGAATCACAGCGCTTCGGTTCCGATTATGGTGCACTGAGAACCGCTGGAAGAATTGGGTAATCTGCTGCAGCGCGAGGCCGGCTGCATACGCGAGGCGGCAAGGGCGCGCGTGTGCAGCCGGCTTTTGACTTTTTACAGTGGATTGCTGTTTTGGTGGCCGGGTTCCTTTCCTGGCTGTCGTGGCAAGATTTATTCATTTGATTTCGATCATTTCCGTTCGACGATTTGAAGGAGCTTGATGAAGAAACTATTCGCTGCCTTGGTTCTTGCCGCTTTGGTTTGCCACGGCTCCGCCGCACACGCTCAGCCGTCGCCTGCAGCTTTCACGATTGATGCAACGGCTGTGGCGCCGGCGGCCGAGAGCGGATTCCTGCGGATGGGCGGAGTTTCGCCTTCAGGGCGAAAGCTTGCGGTGAACAGCCGGTATCTGTCGATCGATGGCAGGCCGTGGCTGCCGGTGATGGGGGAGTTTCACTTCTCGCGCTATCCGGAAAAGTACTGGAAGGAAGAGCTCGCGAAGATGAAGGCGGACGGCGTGTCGGTGGTGGCGGCCTACGTGTTCTGGATTCATCACGAGGAGATTGAGGGGCAGTTTGACTGGACGGGACAGCGCGACCTGCGGCACTTCGTCGAGCTCTGCCAGCAGGAAGGGCTGCGTGTGTATTTGCGCATCGGGCCCTGGGATCACGGCGAGGCGCGCAATGGAGGGTTTCCGGACTGGCTGGTGGCAAAGAAGATTGGATTGCGCCGCAACGACCCGGAGTATTTGAGATATGTGGGCAGGTTCTACGACGAGATTGGAAAGCAGATCAAGGGAGAACAGTGGCAGGAGGGTGGGCCAATTATTGGCGTGCAGCTTGAAAACGAGTACGGCGCGAATGGCCCGGGCGAGGGTGCCGAACATATTGCGGAGTTGAAGCGGCTGGCGCTGGCGGCCGGGATTGATCCACCGCTTTTCTCTGTGACCGGCTGGCCTACGCACAATTTTCCGTTGCACGAATTCATCCCGTTTTATGGCGGCTATCCGGATGACTTTTGGAGCGGACGGTTGACGGATCGTCCGCCCAACGCGGTCTATCTTTTTGCGACGGATCGCGCGGTTGGCGACATGGGGGCGATGAGTGCGGGGGCCAAGAGCGACTCGAACGATAGGTTCGATCCACGCCACTATCCATTTCTAACGACGGAGCAGGGCGGTGGCATGGAGACGTCCTATCTTCGCAGGCCACTGATTGATCCGGACGATATTGCTGCGCTGACGCTGACCGGGGTGGGCTCGGGCGCGAATCTGTATGGGTATTACATGTTTCAGGGCGGGGCGAACCCGAAAGGCAAACTGAGTACGCTCGAAGAGTCGACGGCGACGGGATATCCCAACGATCTGCCGGAGATTTCTTATGATTTCCAGGCGCCGCTGGGAGAGTATGGGCAGGAGCGGGAATCGTTTCGCAAGATCAAGAGCCTGCATTTGTTTTTGCAATCGTTCGGTTCAGAACTGGCGCTGATGGCGCCCTACGCGCCGGCGGAAAGGCCGAAAGACGCGGCGGACCTGAGCATGGCGCGCATGATGCTGCGCGCCAATGGAGATCGCGGGTTTCTGTTTGTGAACAACTATGTGCGCAAGTATGAGATGCCGGAGAGGCGGGGATTTCAGGTGCGCGTGAAGCTGCCTTCGGGGATGATGGATTTGCCGCGCATGCCGATTAACGTTCCTGCGAACAGCTACTTTGTTTGGCCGGTGAATCTCGATCTGGGCGCGGGAAGGCTTGATTACAGTACGGCGCAGTTGTTGTCGCGGCTCGATGCGGGCGGAGAGACTACGTACTTTTTCTTTGCGGTTCCAGAGTTGCGCACGGAGTTTGCGTTCGATGCGGGCAGCGTTGCTTCAGTTGAGGCGAGCAATGGACAAGTTACGCGGAGAGACAAAAGCATTTTGGTGGAGGGCGCGGAGGCGGGCAGGGAAACGACATTCCAGGTGACGGGAAGGAATGGCCACAGGGCGCGCATTGTGTTGTTGACCGAGAAGCAGGCGGAAGATTTCTGGCGGATTTCGCTGGGGGGTGTGGATACAGCGATGCTGTCGCCGGCGGATGTGTTTGCGGATGGGGAGGGCGTGCATCTGCGGTCGGTTGACCCGGCCAAGCTGACGGCCATGGTCTTTGCAACGGGCGGCGAGGAGGGCGCGAAAGGGCTTTGGCTGGCGCAGACTTTGCAGAAGATTGCGCCGCGGAAGATCGAGTTCGAATGGAGCAAGGAACGGGATGCGACGGCGCGTTTGGCGGTTCGCATGGGTGAAGTGAAGGGGCGGAAGGCCCCAGGGCCGGTTGCGCCGGAGGAAGGGGACTTTACCGGAGCGGCGGCGTGGATGCTGACGATTCCGAAGCAATCGATGGATGGGCTGAGCGATATTTATGTGCGCATTCACTATGCGGGCGATGTGGCGCGGTTGTATATGGATGGGCAGCTGCTGGACGATGACTTCTACAACGGGCGCACATGGGAGATTGGGCTGAAACGGTTTTTGCCGGGTGCGTTTGGACAGAAGCTTGAGGTTGACGTGCTGCCGCTGCCGCGGAATGCGCCGATCTACCTGGATGCCCGGGCATGGAAACAGATGAACTCTACCGGGCAGACGGCGAAGGTAACGGGGGTGGAGGTTCTGCCGGAGTACGAAGTGGTGGTGCAGCCGGTTGCACGGCCGTAACGGGCCTGCGCGGTGGCGATTGCGTAGGATTGCAGGACTGCCAGTACAATGGAAAGAGTGGGTGATTTCTTCCCCCGGGGGTAAAAACCTTGCCGTTGTATGCGTATCGCTGCACTGAATGCGGTCATAAATTTGAAAAGATACAGAACTTCAGCGCGGAGCCGGAGAGTGTTTGCCCGAAGTGCCAGGGAGTGCTGGAGCGGCCGCTGACTGCGCCGCGGCTGAACTTCAAGGGCGCGGGGTGGTATGTGAACGACTACGCGTCGAAGAGCAATTCGTCGGGGAGCGATTCGTCGGGCGGCGATTCAGGGTCCGGGACGGCTGCAAAAGCTGATTCGAAGACTGATTCCGGCAGCGGCGCGAAAGAGAGCAAGCCGGCGGCTGCGAGCGCGAGCAAGGCGAGCGCTCCGGCTGCGACGACGGCTCCGGCTGCGACGACTGGTTCCTAGCGCTGCCTCGGGAAGGTCCAAGGCTCGGCGGCAGGGCGCGGGCCAGAGCCACCTTTCAATTTTGAAAAATGCAGGCATGGGGTTCTCCATTGCATAATGGAGACCTTGAGCCAACAACATCCAGCTGATGAACGCGGGCCGGTATCCGCTCGCTCCAGAGCTGGCGGCGGCGTGGTTGCCTTCGCCGCGATGGCGGTAGCGCTGTTTGCGGTGGGGTCGCTGGCCGGGCTACTGCACGCGCGGGCGGCGGCGGGGGTTGCGCTGCGTTGGGGCGGGCTTGCGCTGTATCTTCCTTATGCGTGGCGGCGCCGGTCGCTGCTGGTGTGGACGTTCTTCGCGATGCTGGCGGGGATGGAGCTGGGAGTGGATGCGCCGCAGATTGCGGAGCAGACGCGCTTCCTTGGCGATATTTTTCTGCGACTGATTCGCATGATTGTTGCGCCGCTGATCTTTGGTGGGATCGCTACGGGGATTGCGGGGCACGGGGAACTGAAGGGCGTGGGGCGCGTTGCGCTGAAGGCGATTGTGTTCTTTGAGGCGGTGACGACTGTAGGACTGATTCTGGGCGCGGTTGCGATCAACATTACCAAGGCGGGAGTTGGCGTGGTGCTTCCGGCGGTTGCGCAGGCGGTGGGGCCGATTGCACACGAGGCTGGATGGCAGCAAGTGCTGCTGGATATTTTTCCGGAGAACATAGCGCAGGCGGTTGCGCAGAACCAGATTTTGCAGGTGGCGATTTTTGCGCTGCTGTTTGGAACGGCGCTGGCGACTTTGCCTGAGGCGAAGCGCGCGCCGCTGGTGAGCGTGTTGCAGTCGCTGACGGAGACGATGTTCCGGCTGACGAAGATCATTATGTACATGGCGCCGGTGGCGGCGGGCGCGGCGCTGGCGTACACGGTGGGCAGCATGGGGTTGGCGACGATGCTGCCGCTGGCGAAGCTGGCGGTGACTTGCTACGGAACGCTGATTGTATTCGTGGTGTTT
>DATKWA010000087.1:0-37640 GCA_035529815.1 Occallatibacter sp.
TCTCAATACCCTGTCCCTTGCGAGCCATCTGCTTCCTCCTTGGAAATGTCGTCTTGTAAACAACATCCTAAGGAATGAAACGGGTGGCTCGCTGACGCTCGCCACTCTGACGCTTCTACAGAACTTTACGGGCTTAATCTCGTTAAGATTGCCGGGCCCTGAATAGATCCAAAGCTTTACATGCCAAAGTGTACCCGATATTTTATTTGTGCGCACCTAAAATTCAACCGTTTGCACCACGCAACCCTGTTTAAGGCAAGAACTTGCGTCCACCGGTCGCTCACCAATGGCGCTTCAGTTCGTACAATAGATGACATGCGTCGTTGCTTGCTGTTGCTGTTTCTCTACTGCCTGGCCTCACCCCGACTGTGTGCCAGCGGTCCGGCCTTCGACCTCGCCGGACCGAAAGTGGATGTTCACGTCAAGCGCGGCGGCGTCACATTGCCGATTTCAGAGGTCCCAAACCTACTGCCGGGAGACCGACTTTGGATTCATCCCGATTTTCCCGATAGCCAGTCCACTCGTTTTGTACTGGTGGTGGCTTTTCTGCGCGGGGCCACCAATCCGCCGCCCCCGGAGTGGTTTACCCGTGCCGAGACCTGGAACCAGGATGTCCGCGACGAGGGCGTTTTTGTCAATGTTCCCGACGGGGCAGAGCAGGCCCTGCTTTTTCTGGCGCCGGAAACCGGCGGCGGCTTCAATACCCTTAGAAAAGCCGTACACGACCAGCCCGGCACCTTTGTCCGCGCCGCGCAGGATCTGCAGGCCGCCAGTCTGGACAGGATGCGCGTCGAAGCGTATCTGGCCCAGGTAAAGGTCACATCTCAGACTGATCTCAAATCGCTCAAAGAGCGGGCGGTAATGGCAACCCGCAGCCTGGGCCTCAAGCTCGCTCAGCAATGCTTCGACAAACCCATCGACCAGCAGGCTCCCTGCCTTGCGCAGAACCCGGAAGGGCTGGTGCTGGACGACGCCAACGCGCAATCGCTGGTTGCCCAACTGACCACCGGTAGCACGGTAGAACTGATGAACGCCATCAGTTCGTCGAGCATGGCAGGTGGCGGCGCTTACAGCCCTTATGTTGGCGCAATCGTGGACACCGCCCGCATTCTCTCCTCGCTGCACACCGCACATTTCCGCTACATCCCCGCCTTGGCTCTTCCAACGGCCGATACCCTCAACCTGCGCCTCAACATGCCGCCCTCGTTCCGCAATCCCAAGTCGGTTGTGGTGGTGGCGTTGCCTCCGCTCGGTCCCGCCAAGCCAGAGCCTCTGCATCCGGTTTTCCCGGGGGAGCATTTCTGCGCCGAAAAACCCAATTTGGTTCTGCCCGCCGAGGGCGCGCCGCTGGTGTTCGCCACCCAGTTGGCGCACGATCTGGTCTTGCACATTGCCGCCCCGGCCGGTTCAACGCAGCCATCCATTGATCTGCCGCTAACGGCCGATCCGGCTACAGGCGGGCTCGTCCTGCAACAGCCTGCCCCGCCGCTGCCTGCCGGAGAACTGAACGGCGTCGTCCGCGGAAAGTGGGGCTTTGACGACTGGACGGGGCCGCAGTACCACCTGCTCTGGTCGCAACCGGGCGGCTGGACCCTGGCCGCTGCCGACCAGTCGGCGCTCGTGGTGGGCCGCGACGACACGCTGCACTTCAGAGGGCAGAACACGCTCTGCATCGACAGGATAGAGGCGCAGGCCGGCGACGGGAAGCCCGTAAAACTCACATGGAAATCGCCCCATCCGGAGCTGCTGGATGTAACCGTCCCCATGAAAGAGGCGGCGCCGGGACCGGTGACCGTATCGATCTACCAGTATGGGGTGGAAAAGCCGGAGAGTCTCGCCATGACGGCTTTTGCCGACGCCGCCTCGCTCGATCGCCTGACACTCAACGCGGGCGACCCGGTGGCGCTGCTGAAAGGCACGCGTCTGGACGAGGTAGCAAGGGCCGAGTTCGATGGCGTTACGTTTACGCCGACCACGCTGAGCCGCGTGGAAGACCGCGACCAGCTGCTGCTGACAGCCACTGCATCCACCGCACGCCTCGACCCCGGAAAGCACTACGTCGCCCGTGTAGCGTTGAAAGATGGCCGCCTACTCAGAGCGCCGGTAAGAGTGGATCCGCCGCGCCCGCAGGCTACCCTGCTCAACAAAGGCGTTCAGTCAGACGCTTCCGCCCCACCGTCGCCGGTGCAACTCGGCAGTCCCGACGACCTGCCGCTGGATGGTCGCCTGGTCTTCTTCCTCAAGTCCACCGTGCCCGCAAAGTTTCCCCGCAGCGAGAAGGTGGACCTGGCGGCAACCGATGGCGGCTTCTCCACCGAGTTGTCGCTCGCCGATGGGAGCATGATGCTGGAGGACGCAACGACCGCGATGGGCAGCTTGGAGCCGCTCAGCCGGTTTGGCTCTTCTGCCTTCGGACCCATCCACATCCGCGTCGTTTCTGCCGATGGGACTGCGGGCGACTGGATGCCGCTGGGAACACTGGTGCGTCTGCCCGGCTTCAAGGAGTTGCGCTGCCCGCGCGCCGCGACCAAACCCTGCATTCTCACCGGAAGCAATCTGTTCCTGGCGGATTCAGTCTCTGCGACGCCGGACTTCGACAATTCTGCCGATGTGCCGCCGGACTTTACCGGAACTCAATTCGCCGTTCCGCACCCGGCAAACGGCGTGCTCTATCTCAAGCTACGTGACGATCCGGCGACGGTGCAGACACTCACCCTGCCTGTCACACTCGTCAGCCCTGCCGAATCGAAGGCAGCGGTCGCACAGGCTCAGTCGGCTGCGGCCACACCCTCTGCCACCCCGCCACCGGCGGCTACGCAACCTGCCACGACCGCGCCCGAAACCGTGCAACCTGCGACTCCGCCGGCTACCGCCGTTCCCACCAGTCCCGAGCCGGCTGGCTTGCCGGCGGCTTCGGATTCAAAGACAGCAGCCCCACCGGCTGGTCCGCCCGCAAAGCTCTGATCCAGAGTTGGGTTTGAATGGCGACAAAACGAGTCTGGTATGGGAATCGATCCGATTCCCATACCAGACTCATCACGACTGCATGCCGTTAATAAGGGTCGCGTTGAACCGAGCCGTGCTAACTGCTGCTCAAAACACACGGAAGCGAATGCCAGCAGTGACCCCAAAGGAAGACATGCTGCCAAAGGTGAACTGCGGCCAGTATTGATACTCAATGTCGGCGACGCGGAGATAGATCCTGCGCTTGATGTGCCGGAGCGCCTTTATAAGGCGCTTGCAAATTGTTCTTTCTTGTTTGTCCGAGGTCGGCGTTTTCTGGTTTACGGCTCATGTGCAACTCCGAATGCGATCTTATGGCCGGTACGATTGCCGGGTTCGCGCTCTTCCTCAGCCGCATTGAATATCCAACGCCGCGCTCCAGAAACCCCGCAGATTCAATGCCTCTTGCGGAGAGTGACTGAGCAAAACGAGCAGCGCCAGTCGCGGTTTGACACTGTTCAGGCACCAACGATCTGCCCCATAAACAAGCCTCGTTCGATGCCAGATACCGAACAATCTCATTGTCCCGTAGTAACCAATGAGTATCCATCGGTAACCATTGTTACCGGTTACCACAATTAGGGGAATGACATGTGAGAATGCGACGCCACTCCGGATCAGCGCACAGGGTCCAACGGGCCCGCGCTGAGATTCGCCGCGGCATTTTCGACGAGGAGTTGAAAAGGGTAGTTCTCTCGGCAGGGGCACGCACTCGACGGGCATTTCAAGGGCCAGATTCGATTTATGTCTTTTATATGAATTATTTAAGGATTAAATTGCATGGCTCCAGAACCGGAAGTACAGTCTGAAGGGACCAACGGTAGCCGGAATGCTCGAGCGAGGTGCGACAGCGAAGCCTGGCACGGCGCCATGAGTGCGATCCAAGCCATCCACCCACAGGCGTACCAAGGGAGTCAAAAGTACCGCTTAAAGTTGCGAGGTGCAAAAGGCTAGAAAAACCAGAGAATGGTGCGCCCGGAGAGATTCGAACTCCCGACCTAACGCTCCGGAGGCGTTCGCTCTATCCAGCTGAGCTACGGGCGCGCTCTATAAGCATACCGCACTTTGGATTGCCCGGCGCTCTAGCACTTTCGGGCCGGTCTCAAACTGGCCCTTGGTCCCCGATCTCTGATCCCTGTTTTTGTGCCCGCAGCTCTTCCATCACCGACTGGATCAGTTGCTTGGCTCCGTTCATGCCGCCCAGCACGGCCTGCAGATCCAGCGCCGGTTTGGAGGGGTTGCGGCTGGATGCGCAATAGACGCCATGCTGCCCCACCAGAATCAGCGCATCGGTCAGCAAATCAAGCGCCACTGCCAGCCGGCCCCGCTCCAGACCCATCATGAACTCATGCCGTTCCAGCTCGGCCCGCTGCTCGTCAAACACACTCATGCTTCCAGCCTACCTGAAACGCGTCAGAACCTAGTGACGGTCCTGAACTGTGGCGCGAAATCAAACCCGAAACCACATCTATTTCCAGCGGGAATTCTTCGTCGATCCTGCCCCTTCAAAGACGAGCCGCAGCCGCGTGGGCAGCCGCGTAACGAGAGCAACCAGCGCCTTATACTTCCAGCCCGGTATCACCAGCAGTTTCCCCCGCCACAGGGCTTTCAGCGACTCGTCCACAACAAACTCCGGCTGCAGCCACAGCGACGGCGGTGCTACGCTTGGCCGTTCCAGGCCCAGCGTGGCATGAAACTCCGTATGCGTAAATCCGGGGCACAGCGCCTGAACCTTGACCGCGGATTGAACGCTCTTCAATTCCAGGTAAAGCCCCTCGGTAAACGCCGTCATCCAGTGCTTGGTCGCTCCATAGCTCACGCTGCCGGCTCGCTGCACAAATGCCGCCACCGAGGCCACATTGATAATGCCCCCGGCATTCTTCGCCACCATGTTGCCGAGCGCCGCGTGGCTTAGCCGGATGATCGCGTCCACATGCAGGCGATGCATCTGCTGCTGCACTGTAAGATCCGACTCCCAGAACAGTCCCCGCGCGCCAAAGCCGGCATTGTTCACCAGCAAGCCCAGGCGCGGCTCGCTTGCGATGCGGTCCGCGACTGCTACCAGGTCTTTCTCATCGGTCAAGTCGGCGGGGAGAGCTTCGGCCACGCATCCGTACTCGGCGGTCAACTTCGCCGCCAGAGCCTCAAGCCGCTCTCTGCGGCGCGCAACCAACAAAAGATCGTAATCGGCCGCAAGTTTCCGCGCAAACACGCTGCCAAGCCCGCTAGAGGCTCCCGTAATCACAGCCACAGGCCTTCCCAAGATTCACGCTCCTTCAGACATCGATCATATTTCAGTCTGAAGGAGCGTAATCCCAATCAGGCTCCGGCTCACACATTCAGCTTGCGCATGTATTCAGCGTCCACACGGAGTTCCTCGATCGGCTCCATGTCAAACTGCTCCTGCTCGACAAAGTAGTATTTCAGCCCGGTGGCCGCGCGCATAACCGGTGCGTAATTGATGCTGCCTTTGCCCAGCGCGGTCATAAGCTCTTTGCCGTCGGGCTGGCGGATCATGTCCTTCACGTGCATCAGCGGGAACCGCTTGGGCGTTTTGGTCAGATAGTCCACCGGGTTGTGTCCAGAAGCGTAAACCCAGCCCGCGTCCATCTCAAAAACCACCAGCTTTGGATCGGTAAGCCGCAGCAGCTCGTCATACACCAGCGCCCCGTCGATTGTGGCAAACTCAGGTGTGTGGTTGTGCACTCCGAAGGTCATGCCGGCAGCCTTCACCTTTTCACCGATGCGGTTAAACTCGCTGGCGATCCAGTGCCAATCGTCGAGTGTGGGCGCGCCCTTGGCCGAGGGGTCGCGATGCTGCCCTCCCGACGACGAACACACCATATACTCCAGCCCCAGCGTGTGCGCGTATTCCATCAGCTCGTCAAGCTGCCCCCTCAGCAGAGCCAGCGTGTAGTGCGCGCTGATGCAGTGCAGCCCGGCCTTGTCCATCGACTTCCTAAAGTCCACCGCCGAGTGATCGTAAAAGCCCGCCGCCTCTACCACCGTGTAGCCGTCCCCCCGCACCTTGGCAAGCGTCCCGTCAAAGTCTTTAGGCAACAGGCTACGCACCGAATAGAGTTGCAGCCCCAGTGGCTTGTTCAGAGGCTTTGCCGCCAGGCGGTGAACGCCGGCACAGGCAACGGCAGCCGCAGCCCCCGATGCCTTCAAGAATTTCCTGCGCGAAGTATCGCTCATTGAAACATCCTTCCCTTCAATTCCGATGTTTAAACTTTGATTGTCTTTGTTGCCGCATCCCATTTAGCAATGGCGCGATGAAAATACGAGTGATTGGCCAGGTGGCAGCCGATGGCGGCGTTATTGCCGAACACCTCGTCCTCCACCACATGCTCACGCGTCACCACCGCGTTGAAGAAGTTCGCAATGTGAACGGCCGTGTCGTCGTAGCCCTGCGGCAGCGCAAAGCTCTCGGCCTCGCCCGGCGGGGGAAGCTGCTCCGGATGCGCCGCCTTCCACTCCGCAAGCCCCTGCGCACGCTGCGCCGCAGTCATGCCGCTCCAGCCATAGTTGTCAAACTTTGGCCGCACATCCTGCGGAGTAAACGTCACGGTCTTGCCCGTCATCACCAGCGTTCCGGTCGAACCGTAAAACTTCAATCCTTCATCGCCGTCGCTGTTGTTCTGGTTGCAGTGCAGATGCACCTGCACGCCCCCATTCGCGGAAGGAAAGTCGTACACAGTCTCAAGCTGGTCCGGAAAATCGCGGCCATCCTTGTAGTGGTAAATCCCGCCGCTCGAGTAAGCGCGCGTAGCCGGCGTATTCATCCCCGTCACCACCTGGATGCCGCTCAGCAAATGCACAAACAAGTCGCCGCCGAGCCCGGAACCGTAATCCCTGAAGCAGCGCCAGCGGAAGAACCGCTTGGGGTCAAATGAATGAGCCGGCGCATCCACCAGGAATCCTTTCCAGTCAATCGTCTCCGGGCTCGCGTCGGGCGGAATCGGATAAACCCACGCGCCCCCCGGCGAGTTCCGGTTCCACTGCGCATCGATCTCGTGCACCTCGCCCAGCCGTCCCGACGCAAAGATCTCCCGCGCCTTGGCGTAGAGAATCGAGCTCACCCGCTGGCTGCCGGCCTGAAAGATCCGCTTGTGCGCCTGCACCGCTTCCAGCATCGCGAAGCCGTCGTCAACGCTGTGCGACATCGGCTTTTCGCAGTAAACGTCCTTGCCTGCCGCAACCGCATCCAGCGTTACCAGCCGGTGATGGTGATCGGAGGTCGCAACAATCACCGCGTCCACATCCTTGCGGTCCAGCAGCCTGCGGTAGTCGCCGGTGGTCGGGAATTCCGCGCCATACGCCTCAATCCCAGCCTTGTGCCGAGTCGAGTAGAGATCCGCCGCGCCCACGCAGACACCCGTGGATAACTTGCTCGCCGAATGCAGCAGGTTACATCCGCGAATCCCTGTGCCCACAATCGCAAACCGAATCTTGCGCCCGTCCGGCAGGGTCTGCGCAGACAGGGGTGTTGGTTCCAGTTGCGTGGACTGGGCGGCCAGCCCCGCTGCCGCCGCGCCCGCCACAGCAGCGCCCGCGCCCAGGCGCACAAAATCCCGCCGTGTCATTCCAGTTACAGTTTTCATCATTCCCCCTGCGTGCCGACCATTCTCTATCTGCCGCGCGCATCCTGTCTACTCTTGCCCCATCCGGGTTGTTTATCGCCTGTCCGCGGAATACCATTCCGCATTGGACGCCAACCGCGAACTCGCGGTTCCGCTGCCGCTCAAGAAGGGAGCTTCGCGTTGCAGTCCCTCGATTTCATCAAGTCCGGCTTCTTCCGCCCTCGCCACCGCGCGACATTCAGGCAACTTGCCCTCACAGCGGCCCTGCTGTCAGTCTTTGCAATCGCCTCCATCCGATCCGCTGCAGAAGATCCGGACTTCGGTCCCAACACCATCATCTTCAATCCCTCCATACCCGCCACCGATATCCAGGCACAGATCGACAAAGTCTACGCCGTCCAGCAGCACAGTGAATTCGGCCCCGCGCGCTATGCTCTGCTCTTTCTTCCCGGCAACTATCACGTCGACATCCCGGTCGGCTTCTACACCGAAGTCATAGGCCTGGGAGCAACGCCCGATGCCGTCCACATCACAGGCAACGTTCACTCAGACGCCAGCCTGCCCCGCAACAACGCAACCTGCACTTTCTGGCGCGCCGTCGAGGGCTTCTCCGTCACGCCCACCGGAGGCGCAACCAGCGGCACCATGCAGTGGGCCGTCTCCCAGGCCGTCCCCTTTCGCCGCATGCACATCCTCGGCAACCTTGTGCTCCATCAGAACCGCGGATGGGCCAGCGGCGGCTGGATCTCCGACTCGCTCATCGATGGAAACGTAGACTCAGGCTCGCAACAGCAATGGATTTCGCGCAACAGCGAGTGGCATAGTTGGACCGGCTCTAACTGGAACATGGTCTTTGTCGGCATCAATCATCAGCCGGCAGGCGATTGGCCCAAGCCGGCTTACACAAAAGTTGCCCAAACCCCCATCGTCCGCGAAAAGCCCTTCCTCGCCGTCGATGCGCACGGCAACTACTTCGTCCGCGTTCCCTCCCTCCGCACCAACAGCAGCGGCATCACATGGCACGCTGCATCAACACCGGGAAAATCCATTCCCATCGCAAAGTTCTTCATCGCTCACCCCGGCGACACGGCCGCCAGTCTCAACCTGCAACTCGCAGCCGGAAAGAACCTGCTCTTCACGCCCGGCCTCTATGACCTCGCCGAACCCATCCGCGTCACGCGCCCCAACACCATCGTCATGGGCCTGGGCTTTGCCACGCTCAAGCCGGTCAACGGAACCGCCGCTCTTGCCACTGCCGATGCCGATGGCATCATCGTCGCCGGATTGCTCATCGACGCCGGCCCCGTCCAGTCTCCCGTCTTGATGCAAATCGGCCCGCAAGGCAGCCACGCCACCCACGCAAAAAATCCCATCTCGCTGCACGATGTCTTCTTCCGCGAGGGCGGAGCCGGCGTCGGCCGCACTGTGGGCAATCTTGAAATCAACAGCAACAACACCATCATCGATCACACATGGATATGGCGCGCAGATCATGGCTCCGGCGTTGGCTGGAACCTGAATCTAAGCGCCAACGGCCTGGTCGTCAACGGCGACAACGTCACCGCCTACGGACTCTTCGTCGAACATCACCAGCAATATCAAGTGCTCTGGAATGGAAATGGCGGCCGCACCTACTTCTATCAATCCGAAATCCCCTACGACCCGCCCGACCAGGCCAGTTACACCTCAGGCCTTGACCCCAACGGCGCACGCGTCAACGGCTGGGCCTCCTACAAAGTGGCAGAGGGCGTAACCACCCATGAAGCCTGGGGACTCGGCATCTACTCCGTGTTCCGCCATCCCAACGTGGTGCTCACCCGTGCAATTGAAATCCCAGTGGCGCCCGGCGTCCGCTTCCACCACATGATCACCGTCGCCCTCGACAACCTCGGCGAAATCTCCAACGTCATCAACAATTCCGGCGGCGCAGCCACAACCAACCCCCGCGTTAGCCCCAGGCTGGCCCAGTTCCCATAGCCCCCGCGCGCCCTCTCCCACCCAATCGTGGGAGAATGGACAAGAACCCGCCATGACTGAAGAAACCAACCCCGAATCTCTGCCCATCGAAGACATTGCGCCCTCACCTGCTGCCGAACCTGTCGCCGAACCTGTTGCCGAAGCCGCCCCTGAGTCCGCCACAGTGCCAATAGCCGCGCCGGTTCCCGTCGCCGAACCCCAGGCCGTTGCGCCTGCCGCGGCCCCCGAGCCTGTTCCGGCCCCCGCGCCCGTTGTCGCCGACGAGCCCGCGCCCGACCCCGTCGAAGAAGAACCCACCGAGTCCTTCGCCGACATGCTTCGCGACTTCGAGCGCAGCCACACCCACAAGTCGGAGCCCGGCGCAAAGCAGTTGCTGGGCACCGTCGTCTCGCTCTCCGCCGACCAGGTTTTTCTCGACATTGGCTACAAAACTGAAGGCGTTCTGCCCCGCTCCGGGTTTGAAAACAATGCCGAAGGCGTCAAGCCCGGCGACACCTTCCCCGTCTCCGTCACTGGCCGCAACGAGGAGCACTACTACGAGCTCTCGCGCTTCAAAGTCGCGCAGCCCCGCGACTGGTCGGCTCTCGAAGCCGCCTTTGCGGAAAAGCTCGCCGTCGTCGGCACCGTCACTGAGGTCATCAAAGGCGGCCTTTCGGTCGACATCGGCGTTCGCGCCTTCATGCCCGGCAGCCGTAGCGGAGCGCGTGACGCAGCCGAGCTCGAAAAGCTGGTCGGCACCCAGATCAACTGCCGCATCACCAAGCTCGAAGTCACAGACGAAAATGTCGTTGTCGATCGCCGCGTAGTTCTAGAAGAGCAAGCCCGCGCCGAAAGCGCCACCCGCCACGCCGCACTCAAGGAAGGCGACATCGTCTCCGGCACCGTCCGCACTCTCATGCCCTATGGAGCGTTCGTCGATCTCGGCGGCGTCGACGGTCTGCTCCACATCAGCGACATGGCGCACAGCCGCGTCTCCAAGCCCGAAGACATCCTCACCGTAGGCCAGGAACTTCAGGTTCGAATTCTAAAAATAGATTCCGAAACTAAAAAAATCTCTCTTGGCCTCAAGCAACTCCAGGCCGAACCCTGGGAAACCGCGCCCGAACGCCTCAAGATCGGCCAGCGCGTCTCCGGCGCAGTCACGCGCCTCATGGACTTCGGCGCATTTGTCGAAATCGAGCCCGGCATCGAGGGCCTCATCCACATTTCGGAAATGGCCTGGGGAAAAAAGGTCCGCCATCCCAGCGATCTGCTCAAGCAGGGCGAACGCGTGGACGCCGTCATCCTCTCCATCAAGCCGGAAGAGCGCAGAATAGCCCTTGGCCTCAAGCAGACCCTCGCCGACCCCTGGCTCGACGTCCAGCGCAACTTCCCTGCCGGCTCGCAAATCGAAGGCCCGGTCACAAAAATCATGAACTTCGGCGCCTTCGTTCAAATCGCCGATGGCATTGAAGGCCTGGTCCACATCAGCGAGATCGTTGCCGACCGCCGCTTGAACCATCCGTCCGACGTTCTCCGTGCCGGGCAAGTCGTCAAAGCGCAAGTCCTCGCCATTGATGCCGAAAAGCGCCAGATCAAGCTCTCAATGAAGCAGCTCATCCCCACCAGCATCGACGAGTACATCGTCGAGCAAAAAGTCGGCGACATCGTCTCCGGCCGCGTCGTCGAACTCTCCGACAAGCGCACCACAGTCGAGCTCGGCGAAGGCATCCGCGCGAACTGCCGCGCCTCGGCCAAATCAGCCGCCGCCGCACCCGCCGCCCCTGAAGCAAAGACCGCAGGCAAGCCCGACCTGTCGAACTTGTCGTCGATGCTCAAAGCCCGCTGGCAAGGCAACGCCCCCGACGCCGAAGCCCAGCTCGAGCCTTTAGCCGAAGGCCAGATTCGCAGTTTCAAAATTGTGAAAATAGACCTCGACGCAAAGAAGATCGAAGTGGAGCTGGCGTAACTCTTACAGATACACCTCGTCGATATAGCACCACCGCCAATTCTCTCCGCGCTCGGCGGATTGGATCAGCGGATGCTTGGTCTCATGGAAGTGTGCCCGCGCGTGGCGATTCTTCGACGAGTCGCAGCAGCCCACATGCCCGCACTCCAGGCACATGCGCAGGTGCAGCCACTGGTCGCCCATTTTCAGGCACTCTTCGCACCCCTTCGATTGCGGCTTCACGTTCTTCAGGTATTCCGCTACATGACTGCAAACCGCTGCACTCATACTGACCTCCATGCCCACAATTCTTCTCTCTAATCAATCAAGATGATGCTCCGCCAGCGCAAGACTCTACAGTCTGTCGAATCCACAATCAGACAGCGAGTGCGTTATTCGCTCCAGCCCTTCGCCCTCTCGACAGCCTTCTGCCAGCGCGCTCGCCTCTCTGCCCGGTCGCCCGCATCCATGCGCGGTTCAAACCGCGTGTCGCCTTGCCGTTTCGCGCGCAAATCCTCCGGCCCCGCCCAGAATCCCGTCGCCAGGCCCGCTAAATACGCCGCGCCCAGCGCCGTTGTCTCCGTCACCTGCGGCCGCACCACCGGCACACCCAGCACATCTGCCTGGAACTGCATCAGCAAGTCATTCACTGAAGCGCCGCCATCTACGCGCAGCGCCGCCAGCGGCGTTCCCGTCTCGCTGTGCACAGCTTCCAGCACGTCGGCCACTTGAAACGCAATCGCCTCCAGCGCCGCCCGCGCAATGTGCCCCGGCTTCGTATCCCGACGCAGCCCTATCAGCATTCCGGCCGCGTGCGCATCCCAGTGCGGCGCGCCCAGGCCCACAAACGCAGGCACAAACACCACGCCACCCGCATCAGGCACACTCGCCGCCAGCGCTTCCACATCGCCCGATGAGCCAATCAGTTTCAGGTTGTCGCGCAACCACTGCACCACCGCCCCGCCAATAAAAATGCTTCCTTCGAGCGCATACTCAAGCCGCTTGCTCGCGCTCGCCGCAATCGTCGTAATCAACCTGTGCCGCGAGCGCACAAACTCCGTGCCCACGTTCTGCAACAGGAAGCACCCTGTCCCATACGTGTTCTTGGCCTCGCCCGCCTTCCAGCACAACTGCCCAAACAGCGCCGCCTGCTGGTCTCCGGCAATCCCCGCAATCGCCACGCCGCCCAACCCAAGCGTGGTCGTCACTTCGCCCACCTTTTCGCTCGACCACGCCACCTCCGGCAGCACGCTCGCCGGAACGTTGAACACGCGCAGCATCTCCTCGTCCCACTCGCCCTTCACAATGTTGTAGAGCAGCGTACGCGAAGCATTCGTCACGTCCGTCACATGCCTGTGTCCGCTCGTCAAGTGCCAGATCAGCCAACTATCCACCGTTCCAAACGCAAGTTCGCCTCTGTCCGCCCGCGCTCGCGCGCCCGGCACGTTGTCCAGTATCCACGCCAATTTGGTCGCAGAAAAATATGGGTCAAGTACCAGCCCGGTCTTTGCGGAAACCGTCTCGCCCACGCCGCTTGCTTCAAGCTCGCTGCATCGCGCGGCCGTGCGCCGGTCCTGCCACACAATCGCCGGATGAATCGCCTTGCCCGTCGCCCGCTCCCACACAATCACCGTTTCGCGCTGATTCGTAATCCCGATCCCGGCAATGTCTCTCGGCCGCGCTCCAATTTTCGCCAGCGCCTCCACTGCGCATGAGAGCTGGCTCGTCAGAATCTCCGTGGGATCGTGCTCCACCCATCCCGCCTGCGGGTAGAACTGCTCAAACTCATGCTGCGCCGTCGCCACAATCGTTCCGGCCTCGTCGAACAGAATCGCGCGTGAACTCGTCGTCCCCTGATCCAGTGCAAGAATGTATCCCATGTGTGACATTCACCTTCGGCAACCAGTCAAACACGACAAGCTGGCTCCGAGCAAGGAGCCTTCCTGCGCGCGCTGCGAGCGGTTCCGATAGACACTGCAATGCGCCGCGTGTTGAACGATGATATGCGCAAGCGCACTTAGGCATCGCGCAGAAGGCGATTTTTTTGTATCCTGAAAGAGATCTCCCGCCAGTTGTTGGCGAGCCCAAACGGAGGAGTTATTTCCATGGCCGAGACAGTCAAGAAAGCAAAAGCCCCCGCAAAGCCACGCAAGACTGCAACAAAAAAGGAGAAGGTTGCCCCGGCCGCCAAGCCGGCGATGCCTTCTCGTGAGGAAATCGAAAAGCTCGCACGGGCCTATTGGGAACAGCGCGGCTACCAGGATGGATTTGCAGAGCAGGACTGGCTGCGCGCCGAGCGGGAACTGCACAGAATGGCTTCATAGAAAAGACGTTCGAAGCCTGATCCATGGAGTCGCTTGATCCGACGTTGAGTGCGGGTGCAGTAGTTGCTGCGCCAAGTCCGGCACGCGCAAACTGGCCTTCGCGTGTTTGGTGCGCAAAGCCTTGGCCTACGGATTCGACTGCGTGTAGTGCGGCAGCTTTGGCGTCAGCCTCCGCACGACGAATTCCTGAAACAGATTCCCGACAGCGCTGCCCGCAATGCCAAGTCCTGTGCTCTCGAAGGTCAATCCCACTCCGTCGCGGTTGCTCGCAGGATAGTAAAGATTCGAGATGCCTCCAGCCGCAAGGCTGCCGAGAATTCCCGAATAGTCGAACTGCCAATGTCCGTTATCGCCCTTGCAGACAATGGCGTTGGCAAGCGCGTAAAGAATGCGCGAACGCTTCGTCCCCGTCCCTTTGTAGAAGTAGCGCGGGTCCTGCTTGAACGCCGCCGGCAGAATCGCGTCGCCAATCATCGTACCAATAAAGCTGTCCGCAAAGCCCGCGCCATAGCGCTTGGCGTACCCCTGCGCACCCTGCCCGTATCCGCTGAATGAATTGTTGGCCTGCTCAATGCCGGCGAAGGCGCCTATTGCCAGCCATGTGAACGGGTCGATCGACGACTTCCATGCCAGACTGTATTTTTGCCGCGTCGTCAGCGGAGGCGCGTCCGGCGCGTAGGCGACATAGAAATTAGGAATCACCCCCAGCACGCGCTGTTGCACTTCTTCGTGGAACTGCTCCACCGCAATGTCCTGCTGCGAGGCCGTCACGCGCACTTCGCTGGTGGCTCGCGTCACCGGCAAAACGATCGTCTGCGCGTCGTATCCCTCGCCAGCATGCAGTACCCCGGAGATCGTCTGCTTCGCAAATCCATCGGAAGAGATCGTCAGCGTGAAGGGCCCGGCAGGAACGCCAGCGAAGTTGAAAGCCCCGCCGCTGTCGGTCTCCTGCGATCGTGCAGGCAAGCCGTTGGCGCCAGTCACCGTGAGCGTGACGCGAACCCCCTCGTACAACTCTCCGTCCTTGCTGGCAACCACTCCGTGGATGCTCGACGGAAGTGCTTCCGCCGTAGCTTGGCCCTGCGCTTGCCCCGCGCCGTCATGATCCACCGGGGCCGGAGAGGCTTGCGCGCCCACTTGAGCCGACAGGCAAGCACATGAAAGCCCCGAAAAAATCAGCAGCACGCCGAACCGTGACGCGCAACGGCGCGAAACTCCCATCTTTCTCTGCAGTTTTGATTTAAATACGCTCAGAAGCGCCCTCGGTTGCGAAGCAATAATCTATCTCCATGCAAGGATACCCGCGCAAGGTGCCCCTGCAAGGATTAGACGTGCTTCCGCGCTTACCGATATAGCCGCTACTGCATTTCGCCGATGTACACCCCGAACGGACCCAGTTCGATCGCTCCCAGCGATGCTGGATCTGCCCCTCCCGGCGTCTTCAGCAGCGTCTTCAAATGCCGGGGCCCGACCCCCGCGCCGCCCGTCGCCAGATTCACCTTCTGCGCCTCAGCCGTAAAGTTGACCGACACCACTACCGGAGCCGCGCCAGGCGCCTTCCGCATCCAGCTCAGCACCTTGTTGTTTTCCGTGTCGAGCATGATGTTCGCGCCGTTTTCAAACGCCGGAACTGTCTTCTTGAGCCGAATCAGACTCTGGTACCACGCGAACAGTGAGTCGGGATCGTTCTTCTCCATTACCACGTTAACCGTCGCCGCGCTCGGCGGCACCGGCAGCCACGGCGTTCCTTTGCTAAACCCCGCATGCGCGCTCGTGTTCCACTGCATCGGCGTCCGTTCGCCGTCACGTCCCTTTTCCTTGGGCCAGCCAGTAATGCCAATCGGGTCCTTCACATCCTGCTTGCGCGTCGGCGGCGTGGTCTTCATCCCGATCTCGTCGCCGTAATAGAACAGCGCCGCCCCGCGGCTGGCAAACAGAACTGTCGCAATCACTCGCTGAATATCTTTGTCGTGGACCCCGTCGCCGTAGCGCACATCCAGCCGCGCGTTGTCGTGATTGTCAAACACCAACAAGGGAACATGCGCATTCGTGTGCATTTCCACATCGATCAGCTTGGAGCGGAATTGCGCCACATCCATCTTGTTGATGATCGCCAGCTGCGTGTCCATCGGCAGATGAAACTCGGGCTTTCCCGGAGGCCCGTACATCTTGGTCAACTCCTGAATGTTCGGCAGGTACGTCTCGCCCACAAGCACCCGCGTGCCTGGAAACGCGCTGCTATTGAACTTGTCCGTCACCGCCCGCATCTCCTGCATCACTGCATGCAGGCCGGGCAGGTTGTCGGTCTTTGAGTTGTCCAGTTCCGGATCGCCATAGGCATTGATGATCGGCTTCCCGTTCTCGTCCTTCAACACGCCTTCATCGGCAAGGCTCGGGTCCTCGAACAGGGTCGTAATCGCATCAAACCGGAACCCGCCCACGCCGCGCTTCAGCCAGAAGGCAATAATGTCCTCGAAGGCCTTGTGCACCATCGGGTTGTTCCAGTTTAGATCCGGCTGCTGAATATAAAACTTGTGATAGTAATACTGCCGCGTCTTCGCGTCCCACTGCCACGCTGAGTGCCCAAACAGCGATTGCCAGTTGTTCGGCGGCACTCCCTTGTCGGTGGCCGTTTCACCCTTGCCGTCGTGCCACACATACCAGTCCCGGTACGGGTTATCGCGCGACGACCGCGACTGAATAAACCACCTGTGCTGATCTGACGTATGGTTCATCACCATGTCCATCAGCACCCGTATGTGCCGCTTGCCCGCCTCCGACACCAGCCTGTCAAAATCCGCCAGCGTGCCATACTGGGGATCGATATTTCGGTAGTCGGAGATGTCGTAGCCAAAGTCAACCTGCGGCGACGGATACACCGGCGTCAGCCAGATCGCATCCACACCCAGCGTTTTCAGATAGTCCAGCCGCTCGGTAATTCCATTCAGGTCGCCGATGCCGTCCCCATTCGAGTCCTGAAAACTGCGCGGGTAAACCTCGTAGATGACGGCGTTCTTCCACCAGTCTCTTTCAGCCGTTTGGGTTGCATTGCTCGGATCTGCTTTCGCAGCCGCGGTTTGTCCCACTGCCACCATCGCTGCAGTCCCCACCATCAGGGCCAGAACGCAGTTCTTGAACTTCCGTCCACCAGATTTCACCCTACGCATTGCCCTCTCCTCGTTCTCATTCCGCTGCTGTTTGTTCGGCGACCATGCAATGGCCCCGCTCTTGCGACCAGCCGTGACAACCTCTTCACGTCTCATCCCAAAAGCATTCAAGCGGATGAAACCAGCAGGCGCGGCCTCGGTCTCTTTCCCAGGGCATCGCCCCTTGCCTCTACCCCCACTAACAAGCGTATACTGGCCTTGTTCGGGCTGCATCCTGACTTGTCGGAGCAGCACTGGAGACAACATGAACCTTACACGCTTCCCCGGCGAGGTAAATCCTCCGCCAGCCGCTGTTCCCCTCGCAAAAGTCACCATGCCCACCCTCGGCGAAATGAAGCGCCAGGGCAAGCCCATCTCCGCGCTCACCGCCTACGACTACCCCAGCGCCCGCCTGGTCGACGAAGCCGGCATCGATCTCCTCCTCGTTGGCGACTCGCTCGCCATGGTCGTCCTTGGCCACGACAACACCCTCGCCGTCACCGTGGACGAAATGCTCCACCACACCCGCGCCGTTCGCCGCGCCGTCAAGCGCGCCCTCGTCGTTGCAGACATGCCCTTTGGCAGCTATCATTCTTCCGTCGCCACGGGCCTCGCCAACGCCATTCGCTTCGTCAAGGAAGCCGGAGCCGAGGCCGTCAAGATCGAAGGCGCCCACGTAGAGCTGGTCCGCGCCCTCGCCGATGCCGATATACCCGTCATCGGCCACCTCGGCCTCACCCCGCAAAGCATCCTTCGCATGGGGGGCTACCGCGTCCAGGCCCGCACCGCGGAAACTGTCCAAAAGCTCAAGGCAGATGCACTCGCACTCGCCCATGCAGGCGCAGGCGCGCTCGTGCTTGAAGGCGTGCCCCGCGAAGCTGCTGAAGAAATCACCGCCGAGTTGCCCATCCCCACCATCGGCATCGGCGCCGGTCCCGGATGCGACGGCCAGATCCTAGTCTTCCACGACCTCGTCAACCTTACCTTTGCGCCCCCGGCCAAATTCGTTCGCGGCTATGCCAACGCCGGCGCCCTCATCCGTTCAGCCGTCGAGCATTATCGCCACGACGTCCAGCACCGCGCCTTCCCCTCTGACGAAGAGAGCTACCACCTGTCCGGCTCCACACGAAAATCTCTCGCCACCGCCGGCCAGGATCTCACCGGGCGCGTCGCCCTCCGCCAAGCGCAATGAAAATCCTTCGCACCGTAGCCGAACTCCGCCAATGGTCCCGCTCTACACGGGCCCAAGCCGCCAACTCCGTTGCCCTCGTCCCCACCATGGGCGCGATCCACGCCGGCCACGCCTCGCTCATCGGCGCCGCCCGTGCCGCCTGCACCCACGTCGCCGTCAGCATCTTCGTTAACCCCACCCAGTTCGGCCCCAGCGAGGACTACGCTCTCTACCCCCGCACCTTTGACGCCGACTGCACCCTCGCCCAGGCTGAAGGCGTGAACGTAATCTTCGCCCCAGCCGTCGAAGAGCTCTACCCCCCAGGCGCATCCACCTCTGTCTATGTCGATGCCCTCAGCAATCGTCTAGACGGCGCATCCCGCCCCGGCCACTTCCGTGGGGTCGCCACTGTCGTCGCCAAGATGCTGATCGCAGCCGAGCCCGATCGCGCCTACTTTGGCCAGAAAGATGCCGCCCAGGTCGCCGTCCTTCGCCGCATGGCCGCCGATCTCCGCTTCGCCACAGAAATTGTCGTCTGCCCCATCGTCCGCGACTCAGATGGGCTCGCCCTCAGCTCCCGCAACCTCTTTCTCAGGCCAGGCCAACGCGCCCAGGCCCTCACCCTCAGCCGGGCCGTCCGCCACGTCGAGTCCCTGGTCGCCGCCGGCGTGCGCACCTCCTCCACCCTCCTCTCCGCCGCCCGAGACATCTTTGCCGCCTCCCCCGAAGTCCGCGTCGACTACGTCGCGCTCGTCGACTGGTCCACCCTCGAGCCCGTTGAAAACGCCACCCCTGGC
Source organism: Occallatibacter sp. (assembly GCA_035529815.1). Classification (GTDB taxonomy): domain Bacteria; phylum Acidobacteriota; class Terriglobia; order Terriglobales; family Acidobacteriaceae; genus Telmatobacter. The sequence goes on from DATKWA010000087.1 coordinate 18,929, forward strand.
ACCCTCTTCGCCGTAGCCGCCTGGGTCGGCTCCACCCGCCTCATCGACAACACCGTCTTCGGCGAATAGCGTAGAATTCCCCATGATCCGTCCTGACAGAGAGACAACTTTTCAAGCCCACCGCTCAATGAAGAAAAGCCTCTTGATTCCCATCGCCCTCGTTACAGTCGGCCTCATAGGCTGCTTGACTGTGCAAGCGCAGACCCTGGCAGAAAACAAAGCCATCATTCTTCGCTCTGAAGCCGAGCTTTGGAGCAAGGGCAACCTCGCCGTTGCCGATCAACTGTATTCTCCTCACTTTGTCTGCCACTTTGTCGGCGGGGTCGAGTGGAAGGGGCTCCAGGGCATCAAAGGCGCGGTCTCCAGTCATCGTGCGTCGTTTCCCGACTGGCATGAGAAGGTGGAGGACATTCTGGCCGACGGAGACGAGGTTGCCATTCGCATCACCTCGACCGGCACGCAGCGCGGTGAGTTTGCGGGCCTCGCGCCAACCGGCCGGAAGATAACGATCGAGGAGTTTCATATCTATCGCATTACGGGCAGCAAGATTGTCGAGCAGTGGGGAATGCCCGATGTTGCCGGTATGATGAAGCAGTTGCAGTCGCCCACCACAAACAGTGGGGAAGGTCGATAGACGTAACCCCGCTAAGTTCTCGATTGCGCCAGCATCCGTCTCGGTGCACTCTGATACTGAATGCCGGAACTCCCCGACATCACCGCCTACCTCGCCGCCCTCGAGCCCCGCATCCTCGCCCAGCCCCTCGTGCGCGTCCGCCTGGCCAGCGTCTTCCTCCTCCGCACCGTCGACCCGCCTCTTTCCAGCGCCGAAGGCCGGCCCGTCCGCGCCCTGCGCCGCATCGGCAAGCGCATCGCCATCGGTCTCGAAGGCGATCTATGGCTCGTTCTGCACCTGATGATCGCCGGCCGCCTCCACTGGCGCCCGCCGCTCACCAAACTCGCTGGCCGCCAGGCACTCGCCGCCTTCGACTTCCCCGCTGGCTCCCTCATCTTCACAGAGGCTGGCAGCCAGCACCGCGCCTCCCTCCACCTCCTCCAAGGCGAAGCAGCCCTCCAGTCCATCGACCCCGGCGGCCTCGAGATCTTCTCTGCCGACCTCTCCGCCTTCCGCTCCGCGCTCGCCCTGGAAAACCGCACCCTCAAGCGCGCCCTCACCGACCCGCGCATCCTCAGCGGCATCGGCAACGCCTACTCCGACGAGATTCTCCACGCCGCCCGCCTCTCGCCCATCGCCCTCACCCACAACCTCACCCCCGATCAGTGGGAACGCCTCTTCGAAGCCACATGTTCCACCCTCGCTCTTTGGACGGAACGCCTCTGCGCCGAAGCCCAGAAGGCTTTCCCCGAGAAAGTCACCGCATTCCGTCCCAACATGGCTGTCCATGGCCGTTTCAACCAGCCCTGCCCCCGCTGCGGCCAAATAATCCAGCGCATCCGCTACGCCAATAACGAAACCAATTACTGCGCCCGCTGCCAGACCGGTGGAAAAGTCCTGGCCGACCGTAGCCTTTCCCGCCTCCTCGGCGCCGACTGGCCCCAAACCCTGGAAGAGTTGGAATCCCTCAAACGCCGCTAGAATTCCGCCATCCCCCATCCGTGTTACCTGTTTACCTTTATGTTATCTATGCTGAGCCCGACGCCAAGCAAATTCCTTGACATTGCCGCCTAGCTCCATCAGAGTGGTTGCGCGACTCCTTTCAGCCAATCAGTGAATCTGCACATGTCACTGGTGTTACAGGCCGGGGAGCCGGACATCAATTCAGCGCGGAGGTTTTTTCAATGCAGTTACTACATGTCAACGTTCTTGCTGTTCTCGCTGCCGCAGTCACGCAGTGGGTTCTGGGCTATATCTGGTATGGCGTCCTGTTCAAAAAGGATTTCCAGAAACTCACCCATAAAGAGGGCGCCGCGCCATCCGGTACGCCTGGCGGCATGGCTCTGATCTTCATTGCCAACCTCATCCTGGCATTTGCGCTCGTCAAGATTGTCCTGCTCGGCGGTTCTGGCTGGACGACCTGGGGCAACGGTTCGCTCGTCGGCGTCATTTGCGGACTGGGCTTTATCGTGCCGCCCCTCTTTGCCCAGCACATCGGCGAGTCCAAGCCCTTCAAGCTGTTCGGCATCAATGCTCTCTATTGGCTCATCGGAATGTATTTCAGCGGTGGCATCCTGGCTGTCTGGCGATAACGCAATCTCCGCAGTTGCTTTAGGCCGGCTTCCGAAGGCCCACGTTCTATTTCTCCAATCCGCAGCCCCAGGAATCGCTCTTCGCTTCCTGGGGCCGCGCGGAAAGCCCTTCGCCCCTTGCGCGGTCAAGAGCCACTGCACCCCGCCATCCTTGCCCGCTACAATCAACCCATGACCAAATCGGTGATCGCAACTTCCGCGGCGCCTGCGGCCATCGGTCCGTATTCCCAGGCCGTGCGCACAGGCAATCTCATCTTCACTGCCGGGCAAATTCCGCTCGACCCCGCAACCGGACTGGTCGTAGCCAGCGGCATCGCCGAGCAAACGATCCGTGTCTTTGAAAACCTCAAGGCCATCCTCGAAGCCGGCGGTTCCAGCCTCGACCGAGTCGTCAAGGCCACCGTCTTCCTCAAGGACTTCGGCGATTTCTCAATCATGAACGAGATCTACGCCACCTATCTCGGCAAAGACGGAATTCCCCCCGCACGCTCCACCGTCGAAGTCTCCCGATTGCCCAAAGACGTCCTGATCGAGATCGAACTCGTCGCCGAAGTCTAAACCTCGAAGTTGAATCGTCGAAGCCCGAAGGAGGTCGCCCATGTCTGACAGCCCCGAAAAAATCGACCGCACCGAAGCCGAGTGGCGCGCCCAGCTCACCCCTGAGCAGTACCGCATCCTCCGCGAGAAAGACACCGAGCGCCCTTTCACCGGAGCGCTCACCCAGAATCACGAAACCGGCGCATACCACTGCGCCGGCTGCGGTGCGCTTCTGTTCATGAGCGGCGCCAAATTCGACTCCGGCTGCGGCTGGCCCAGCTTCATGATCCCCGCCGACTCCACAGCTGTCCAGGAGCATGAGGACTCAACCCTCGGCATGCGCCGCGTCGAGGTCACCTGCGCCCGCTGCGGCGGCCACCTCGGCCACGTCTTCCCCGACGGCCCCCGCCCCACCGGCCTCCGCTACTGCATCAACTCCGCCTCGCTCACCTTCACTCACGAAGATCAGTGAACCAGAAGTGCCAAAACCGCCCGCAATTCCTTCCCGCCGGCGTTGCCTGATCGCCCCGGCTTCTTGGGCAAGAACGAAGAATTGTAGGGCAAGAAGTTGAGTTCTTGGGCAAGAGACGAATTTCGGTCAAACTCTGCCCATCTCTCACAGGCATGGGCAGCGTTCACTGCAAGGTAACTGCCGAATGGGCGACAAACCGACCGGAACCCCTTTAAAAGAGAAGAAAAAGTTCTTCCTGAAGAGTTCTGAGGATCTGCCCTCCGTCAACGGGCCGCATGTCCATAGATCAATTGAGATTCGGGTAAGCAGTGTCGATCGGCAACCTCGAATTCGGTTCCGATCGCCCTGAATGGCGGTGTGGCTTTTCCAGTCTGGAACTTGGGCGTCATCGCAGGGCTGCGTCAGTTTGATATTCTCCAAGGCTCAAAAAAACTTGAACAAACTTGTTGACTGAATTCACTGATTGTTAGTAAAAATAATCAGCACTCCCCCTAAAAAATAGTTTCACTAACGAGAAGTCAATCCGGCAGACGAGCAAGATTGGTCCGCATACCACTGCTGGCGGCATACGGGCTCGCTGACCAAGTAAGGTCCTATGATCAAGAGCCTGAGCATTGTCTACCCGATGTTTAATGAACGCGAGAACATCTCAACTGCCGTATCTGAGGCACTTCGCGTCGGCTACACCATCACCCCCGAACTTGAAATCGTGATCGTCGATGACGCCAGCACCGATGGGTGTGGCGCGATCGCGAATCAGTTAGCCCTTGACCACCCAGAGGTCAAGGTCAGACACCATCTCGTCAACCGCAAGCTCGGCGGATCCCTCCGCACTGGCTTCGCGGCAGCGTCCAACGAATGGGTCCTGTATATGGACAGCGACCTGCCAATCAAAATGGACGACGCGACAAACGCCGTCCCGCTCACCCACGAGGCTGATCTCGTCATTGGCTGGCGGAAGTCCCGCGCAGAATCATGGAAGCGGGATGTGATGTCCAGTGTCTACAATTGGATGATTCGCCGCCTGTTCGGTTTGAACGTGCGCGACGTCAACTTCGCCTTCAAGCTCTTCCGCCGCGAACTGCTCGACGGGATACTGCTCACATCCGAGGGCTCATTCATCGACGCTGAGTTATTGCTTGAGATGAAGCGGATCGGGGCGCGGATAAAAGAAATCGGCTTGGACTACTACCCACGCGTCGCCGGGGTGTCGACACTCGCCTCAAACAAGGTCGTGTTTGTGATACTCGGAGAGATGGTCCGCTATCGCATGGAGGCACATGGCAGGGCTAACGACAGTTTTGGTGGCGAACGCCGACGACTTTGGCTTGAGCAGCGGAATCAATCGGGGGATCAAGTCGGCGTATTGTGAGGGAATCCTCCGCAGCGCAAGCCTGATGCCCAACGGTCCAGCGTTTGATGATGCCGTGGGGATTGCGCGCGAGAATCCCGGCTTGGGTGTGGGCGTCCACATTTCGCTCGTCGATGAACGCTGCATTGCTCCAGTGGAGCGGCTTCGCGGGCTCGTGGCCGCGGACGGATCCCTTCCCAGCTCGCATGGAGCATTCGTCAAAGCATTCCTCGCGCGGAGATTCGACGTCGTCCAGATCCGCATTGAAATCGAGGCGCAGGTCGCCGGAGTGCTCGCAGCCGGCATCGCTCCAACGCATATTGACTTCCACCAGCACCTGCATATGCTCCCCGGCGTCTTTGATGTTGTGCAAAACATCGCCCAGTCGACCGGTATCAACGTAGTCCGCATTCCACTGGATCATGCACCGCAAGCTGGATCTGTGGCGCGGCGGCTTCAGACTCGCATCCTTTCGGTCTTCTGCATGTGCAACGCCAGCAAGCTTGTCAAGGCAGGGGTTCGATTCTCAGATCACTTCCACGGGCTCGGACAGTCGGGCAATATGAACGAGTCGAACCTCTTGGCAACCCTGCGCCGTCTTAAACCGGGCGTCAACGAAGTCATGATGCATCCGGGATTCTCAGACCCCGCAACCGCCGCGCGTTACGACTGGGGATATCACTGGGAAGACGAACATGCCGCGCTCGTCTCAAAACCTGTTCGGAGGTTCATTGAGGAGCGCAGCATTCGCCTTGCGACCTTCGCCGATGCTTGGTTGACATGAATCTCTTTTCGGGCCTGCCGGAGTTTTCGACCACCTTCCCCTAGCATCATGCAAAAGTGTATTTTGAGTTTCCCACCTGTCGCAGACCTGCGTGATTCAAGCAACTGAACTTGTTCAATCCGCAAGACGCAAAATGACAGGGTATTCAGATCGAACATCGTCTCCGCCGCCGCGATTTGAATGCCTCATTGACCACCAAAACGAGAGTGGAATTTACTTTCCGCGCGAGTAGGCCGCCTACGATGGCAGTTACTATTCCGACGATATTCCTGCACCCGTTGAACCAGCGGTCAGTAGGCCCGGACCGCTAGGATTCACGCTATAGACCTCCTTCGATACATCCGCGAAAATCCTTAAGGAGAACACAACTCAAATGCCGCAACTCGGAAAAACGATTCCGCGTGTGGCGCTGGGGGCGCTGGCTGCGTTGATGGTGCCGCTGGTGGCGTCGCGCGTCGTGGAGGGATGGAACTGGCAACCGCAAGGTTTCGTGATCGTGTATGTCTTGTTCTTCGCGACGGGGATGGCGTATGCCCTGATCGCGAGGAAGATGGGCGTCTGGTCCTTCAAGGCGGGCGTTGCTGTGGCGCTGGTGGCCGGGTTCGCCCTCGGGTGGTCCAACATGGTCCAGGTCGCGGACTCGGGACATCCTGAGAATCTTGTTTACTATTCCGTTCTCGCAGTGAGGCTCGTCGGGGCCTGTCTGGCGCGGCTCAAGGCGCAGGGGATGGCTCGCACCTTGTTCGCGATGGCGGCCACGCTTGCGCTCATTGCCGTGTTGCTGCCTTCGGGCGCGCCGCCAGACCTTACGCGGAATATGGCCATCGGGCATTGTGTCTATGTGGTGTTGTTCACCGCATCAGGTCTGCTCTTCCGGCACGCGAATTCGGCGGGAGTGAAGTAAGACCAGCTGCCAATTTCAAATCGACCTGCACCGCTCAGGCGTCGAGGGACCTGATGCCCGCAAGCACGACGGGCTCGCGGTCTGGAAATTCAGCAACAAGCGATAGAGTCCCACCCATCGCTTCAACAGAACGCCGAAGCGTCGAGATGTGCATGTCGGTGCGTTTTTCGATCTCGGAGATCTGCTTCTGCGCAATGCCGAGATTTCTCGCCATGCGAACCTGCGTCATGGCGCGGGCCTGGCGCAATTCCTGCAAGGTCATTTCCTCGGCAATCAATGCGGATGCGCGCTTTTCGATCTTGCGGCGTCGGCTGGCTGGAAGATTCTTGATAATGTCGTTGACGTTGCGGGCCATCGATTACTTCCTTTCCTTTCGAACGCGCTCCAGATGCGCATCGAACCGCTGGTCAGCCTTACGAATCAACTCGCGATAAAACCGCCTCTGGCTCCCGCCCGATTTATCCCCTGCAACCAGCAGAATTGCTCTTCGCCTAGGATCGAATGCGAAGGCAACGCGCCAGACCCCATCGGCGGCGTCAAAACGCATTTCCTTCATGTTGGCGTGCTTAGAATCCTTGAGCGTGTCCACATGCGGCCTCCCCAGATGAGGTCCGGAATGTTGGAGCAAGCGAGCCATTGCCAGGGTCTCGTCCTGCACATCCTTCGGCAGCGCGAGAAACTCCGGCTCGAATTCGTCGCCAATCAGAACGGTCCATTCCATGTCCAATATACCTCCATAGGTATATCCTGTCAAGAGTATATTTCAAGGCGCGCAGGATTGCCATCCTTGCAGCGGGTGTTTTCAGCAATCAAGTACTGGAGCTTTCGGGATCGCTTGAATTCTATAGCCCCCTCCGGCACTTCGGCCTGCCTGACAGACAAAATTTTGGCAAATGTCTCCAGCCGAAATCCGCACCGACAGCAGTCTTCCGGACACAACAAAACCCCGTCCGCGCGGACGGGGTTCTGTCGAGCCAATCTCTGTTCGTCTTAAGCGGCCTGCGTGTCTTAAGCTGCGGGCGCGGCGGCCTTCTTCACAGTCGGGCCAGCTTTGGTAATCTTGCCGCTCTTGATGCAGCTTGCGCAAACCCGCAACCGCTTCGGCGCGCCATTCACCAGCGCCTTCACTGCCTGCAAGTTCACGTTCCAGCGCCGCTTGGTTACGTTGTGCGCGTGAGAAATGTTGTTACCGAACTGCGGCCCTTTGCCGCAAATATCGCATACCTGTGCCATCGTTCAACTCCAAATCCTTGTGTGCATTACGGCTGCCTGAACGTGCGTTGCAGCTGCCACATTTCATCGCGGCGCATCAAAACACACCAAACCCGGCTTGCCGAATCTCCAGTATACCGCGAATCCCGCACCCGCGCCAGATTCAGCCTCTGGAATCAGCTTCAAGGCCGCGCCCCATGCCGTCCCCGTCCGCCCCGCCGGTTTGCAGAAGATTAGCCTTGAGAGGAGCATCATGGACTCAGGGGAAACTCCAGGGAAAGGCCATTTTAACCCTCAAAAAGGCCGCACCCCCCCACCCCCCCTCCCTGTCAATTGCACCGATTATGGTGCAGTCGAAAAATAAATCATTCATAATCAATACAATACAGACGCCATCCAGTGCACAAGTAGTAACGATGGCGTTGTTTTTCGACGTTTTTATCGCCAAAAACTGGCCGAAAATGCCCTCTGGAGGGCAGTCAACGCGCATTTCTGCATTCGTTTCTTCGAGGTCGAATCCGAAGCTAGAGCGCGCCCGCAGGCCTCTCGCCGAGACCGCTAGTTTTGTCCCCGGTTGTCGCCGTGCGCGCCGGCGGAGCAACGCTCACCGCACGCAGCGGAATCGCCGGCGGCTGGTGCATCGTCACGATAATCACCCGTGCGGGCCGTTTCCCCGCGCACTGGTAGGAGTGCGGAGTCCCAGCGTCGAAGTAGACCGAGTCGCCTTCATCCAGAACGCACTCCTGGTCGCCGTGACGAAGCTCCAGATCGCCATCCAGCACGTAGAGAAATTCGAATCCGGGATGAACATGCGCTTTGGGCTCCGCCGTTCGAGCCATCGGAATGAACTCCGCAAAATAAGGGTCCATGTGCCGGTCCGGAACCATGTAGCCAAGGCTCTCGAAGAAATACGTAGGCGGCTCTACGCCCGTCTGCGGCAGCCGTACGCGGTCCTGTTGCCGGTGAATCCGGAACATCGCCGTCGGCTCACTCTCAAAAAAGTACGACAGATCTTTTGAAAACACCATCGCGATCCGCGAAAGATTGCGCAACGTCGGCACCACGCGCCCGGTTTCAAGCTGAGAAAGAAAACTGGCCGAAAGACCTGTATGCTTGCCAAGCTCAACCAACCCCATCGATTTTTTCAACCGCAGCCGACGAATCCGCTCCCCAATCCGCTTCTCCGCAATAAACCGCTCTGCCGTCTCAGGATCGGCCTGGGTCTTTTGCGTCTCTTCGCTCGCTACAACCGCCGGGATGCTCATCCATTCCTCCTGCTCGCTTAAGAATTAGGATGCGCCCCGTGTCAAATTATTGTCCAGATCAAAAAAAATGTACGCCCGGCCAAACCAGTCTTCCCGTTCCGCGGCTATTGTATTCATCAGGAGGAATGGAACATCGGGCCCGTCAACACATCTTCCCCATCGTCGGGGATACTGCTGTCCGGCGCTTCCGGAATGCTCGGAACCACGCTCAGTCAGGCTCTCGCCGCGCGTCATTTCCCTCTCCTTCAATTGGTGCGCCGCGCCCCGGACGAGCCCAACCAGATCCAATGGAATCCCGCCTCTGCGCCCTCCATTCCTCACGCCCAGGGCCTCGAAGGCCTTACCGCCGCCATTCATCTCTCCGGCGCAAACCTCGCCGCTCATCGCTGGACCGAGGACTACAAGCGCGTAATCGTCGAGAGCCGCGTCAACTCTACCCGCGCACTCGCAACAACGCTCGCCGGCCTCCGCCAGCCGCCGCAAATGCTCCTCGTCGCCTCTGCTGTTGGCATTTATGGCAATCGCGGCGACGAACTCATCGACGAAACCTCTCCCCTCGGAACGGGATTTCTCGCCGGTCTTTGCCAGGACTGGGAGGCAGCCGCGCGCCCAGCCGCAGAGGCCGGTATCCGCGTCCTCCATCTCCGCTTCGGCGTCATTCTCGGTCCCGCAGGGGCTCTGGCCCGCATTCTCCCCCTCTTCCGCCTCGGTCTTGGCGGCAAGTTAGGCAACGGACGTCAGTTCATGAGCTGGATCTCGATCACGGACGCTCTGCAAGCTATCCTCTTCCTCCTCGAATCCCCCAACCTCGACGGCCCTTTCAATTTCACTGCCCCAACCCCGGTCACGAACGACCAGTTCACCAACACCCTCGCCCGCCGCCTCCATCGCCCTGCGCTGCTCTCTGTCCCCGCCTTCGCCCTCCGTCTCGCCCTCGGCGAAATGGCCGACGAAATGCTCCTCTCCGGCGCCAGGGCCTACCCCGCCAAACTCTCCGCTGCCGGATACCAGTTCACCCACCCCAGTCTCGTGCACGCCCTACCCGACATCCTCCCCCCCAAACAGCCCTGAAGTCACCCCTCCCATAAGCCAGCGACCCGCACCATGCCCATCCGCCCGCGTTATCCTGAATAAGCCTGAACACCGGCCCGGAAAGCGCGGACACTCATGCCTGAAGAAACCTCCTCCGAAACTCCAGCCGCTCCCATCGCGACCATCGCCACACTTGGCCAGCGTGAAGGTCAGTCCGTCACTCTTCGCGGCTGGCTCTATAACCTGCGCGAGAGCGGCAAGCTGCTGTTTCCCATTTTTCGCGACGGCACCGGCACAATCCAGGGCGTAGCCCACGTCAAGAGCGTTCCTCCCGCCGTCTTCGAGGCACTCAAAGGACTCACGCAGGAATCGTCCGTGATCGTTACTGGGAAGGTCCGCGCCGACAAGCGCGCCCCCGGCGGCTTCGAGCTTGATGTCGAAGACCTGCAAGTGATCCAGCGGGTGCCTGAGTCCGACCCCTACCCGGTCACTCTCAAGGAGCACGGAGTCGACTTCCTCATGGAGCACCGCCATCTCTGGGTCCGCTCTCCACGCCAATCTGCGATCCTCCGCATCCGCGCCGAAATCATGCGCGCCGCAGCGGAGTACTTCGATACCAACGGCTACATCCGCACCGACCCCCCCATCCTGACGCCCGCCGCCTGCGAAGGCACTTCTACGCTGTTCCCGGTAGACTATTTCGGTGAGCCCGCGTACCTTACGCAAAGTGGCCAGCTTTACATCGAATCAACGGCGTTGGCTCTGGGCAAGGTGTACAGCTTCGGGCCCACTTTTCGCGCGGAAAAGTCAAAGACACGCAGACATTTGACCGAGTTCTGGATGATAGAGCCCGAAGTCGCCTACATGGATCTAGATGGGCTGCTCGAACTGGCCGAGAACTTCCTTAGCCACGTTGTGCAAAGCGTCCTGAAGAATCGCGCTTCGGAGCTGGAAGTGATTGGCCGCGATCATGCCAAGCTCGAAGCCATCCTGCCACCTTTCCCGCGGCTGCACTACGACAAGGCTGTGGAGATGCTCAATCAAGCGCACAAAGACGGCCACCTGGAATCGCCGTTCGAATACGGAAACGACTTCGGCTCACCGGATGAGACCTGGCTCAGTTCGCAGTACGACCGTCCCGTGATGGTCCACCGCTATCCCGCAGACGCGAAGGCTTTCTACATGGAGCCCGATCCGCAAGACGCCCGCTACGCCCTCTGTGTCGATGTCCTGGCTCCGGAGGGTTATGGCGAAATCATCGGAGGCTCGCAGCGCGTATCGAGCTACGAGTTACTGAATGCCCGCATCGACCGCCACAACTTGCCTAAGGAAGCCTTCCAGTGGTATCTCGATCTGCGCCGCTACGGCAGCGTCCCCCACTCTGGTTTCGGCATGGGCATCGAGCGCGCAGTAGCCTGGATCTGCGGCCTCGACCATGTGCGCGAAACAATTCCATTTGCTCGCACGTTGCATCGAATTTATCCGTAGGTGGCTTTGTGGACCGTCGGAAGTTTGGTTAATTTCGCTCGATGACTATGCAGCTGTGCGCCGGCTGCTCACGTATGCGCCGTGACAACGTACGCACCGGCCTATGCGAACGTGTCAAGGTCGAGTGATGGAGTTAAAGGCACATTGGGCGGCAGAAGGAACGATAGAGTGGAGTTTGGAGGCATTGCATCTTGACAGGCACCCGGCGCCGCAGGAGCGCCCATGCAGGCAGGAAGGCTCGGCGGACGAACTGGAAAAGCCAGGGCGGAACGCGCCGGCGCAGACTTCTGAACTGGGGGGGGTGGCTGACGGTGGCGTCCTGTACCGTCATTCTGGGTTTGGTCGCGTGGGCTGCGATTGCGCGTCAGTTTGCGCCGACATCCAATACGTCCCTTACCCATTTTGACGCCATCATTGTGCTGGGCAGTCCGGCCGACTACGACGGGGATCCGACACCAACACTATTGGGGCGGGTTACTGAGGGGGTGCGCGAATATGAGCGGGGGGTGGCGCCGCGGCTGATCTTCACCGGTGGGCCGGATGGAAATCTTCCGGCGGAAGCTGACGTGATGGCCCGGACGGCGGAGGCTCAGGGAATTCCCGAGTCCGCGATTTTTGAAGAGAGGCGGGCAAAGGACACGATCCAGAACGCCTGTTATTCGGCGCGGATCATGAAGAACCACGGGTGGCATTCGGCGGAGGTGGTATCGAGCCCGAGCCATCTTCCCAGGGCTGGCCTTATTTTCAGCCATTTGGCGCTGGAATGGCGGACCCATGCGGCCCCTTTGCTCGAGTCCGAGTCAGGCCGTCGGAGGGGCGGATTGGCCGCGATGGAGACATTAAAGACGGTGCGTTATCTGGTGTGGGCGCGATGGATGGAAAATTGTGTGCCCTAGTCGGGGAAAATCTCGAGCGGTCCTCGTTGTCGCCCATCGGCATGGTCTTGTAAGCTGGTGAGTGATGCATCTTTCAGCAAGATTTTCAGCTCCTATTCTCGCCCTGGCCACTGTGGCTCTGCTTGCAGGCCCCTGCTCAATGCAGGCCCAGAGCTCGTCGAGTTCGTCCAATCAGCCCGTGGTCCCTCAGAACACGCCCAGCGAACCTGCAGGCAACGGCAGATACATTTCGATTGATCCGTTGGCGCGGGTGCGTTACGACAACCGCTATGACTTATCGCTTGGCATGGCCTACGACCACATGAAGGCGGGGCCGAACCTGCTGCAGGGATCTAACCTCGGCGGACTCGATCTGACCGGCTCGATGTGGTTGAGCAAGCATTGGGGCGTTCAGGGCACGGGCCGCGGGTATGTTGGCACGAGCGGCGCAGCGCCGAACGCGCCTTACCACATCAAGGGTCCGTTTGTGAGCGAATACTACTTTGCCGCCGGCCCGGAGTGGCTTGGGCCGCACAACAAGCACGGAGCGATTCTGGCTCATGTGCTGGTGGGCGGAGTGTACGGAAAGTTCCAGCAGGACCTGCTTGGACAGTCTCCGTCGGTTGTGGGCTTCTACAATGACCAGGTTGCTCCGGCGGCGATTATCGGCGGCCATTTCGATCTGAATCGGTCGGCGCACTGGGTCTTTCGCATTACCCCGGACGCGATTGTGAAGCGCTACAGCATCAACTATGGAAACAAGATTACCCAGACGGACGTGAACTTCGGAATCTCAGTTGGTCTGGAGTACAAGTTCACCAGCAAGAAACGTTCGACGAAAAAAGACAACTGGATCTCCGGCTGGTAATCGCAACTTTGATGCCCTTGGTCTGACAGGGCCCTTTCTGAATCGCAGCTCGATGCGCGTGGACGGGGCTTTGTGGGACGGTTCTCAAATTCATATCTAATGTACCGAAAAACCGGCCTGAATGGGGCCGGTTTCCCTTCCATGAGAACTGCCTGTTCAATTGCCCTGCTGCCAAGTTCGAGTCGGTGTGGTATTCTCCACCGTTCGGTAGCGGCTGCGAAAAAGTATCGCAGCTAAAAATTCTGTTTCGGATTGTGGCACTTCCTGCTTTGGCGGGAGCAGCTGGAGAGAACAGAAAAGGAAGGTACAGGCGGATGGCTATGAGAGACACACTTGGAGTATTGCTTGCTGGCGGGGCAGGAGAGCGGCTATTTCCACTCACGCGCGATCGGGCCAAACCGGCAGTGCCTTTTGGCGGGCATTACCGCATCATCGACATCACGCTGTCCAACTGCATCAACTCTGGGCTGCGGAAGGTTTTTGTCCTGACGCAGTACAAGGCGCTGTCACTGAACCGGCACATCCGCGAAGGATGGTCGGGAATTGTGGCGCAGGAGCTGGGCGAGTTTTTTGAGCTGATGCCACCGATGCAGCGCACCGGCTCCAACTGGTACATGGGCACGGCGGATGCCGTTTACCAGAACATCTACTCGATCGGAAGCGAGCAGCCCAAGCACGTGATCGTTCTGTCGGCCGACCACATCTACAAAATGGACTACAGCCGGATGCTGCACCACCACGTAGAGAGCAACGCCGAAGTGACTCTGGCGACGCTTCCGATTGCGCCGGAGGATGTTGCGCGGTTTGGCGTGGTTGAGGTGGGACACACTGGCGAAGTTCTCGGATTTGAGGAGAAGCCAGCGTCGACGACCATTCGTTCGCCGTTCAATCCCAACTCCGTGGATGCCTCAATGGGCATTTACATCTTCAACACGGAGACGCTGCTTAAGGCGTTGATCGCCGACGCGGACGATCCGGACTCGAAGCACGACTTTGGCCACAACATTCTGCCGAATATGCTGGGCAAGAAAAAGATGATGGCCTACAGCTTTGTTGATGAGAACAAGAAGCAGGCACTCTACTGGCGCGACGTGGGCACGCTTGACGCCTATTACGACGCCAACATGGACCTTTGCTCGGTTTCGCCAATCTTCAACCTGTACGACAAAACCTGGCCCATCCGCACGCGTGTGCGGCAGTATCCGCCGGCGAAGTTTGTGTTCGGCGAGCCGGGCCGGTCGGGCATGGCGGTGAACTCGGTGATCACGGCCGGCGTGATCATCTCGGGCGCTTCGGTGTACAACTCGGTGCTGTCGCAGGATGTGAGGGTGAACTCTTACTCTGACGTGGACGCGAGCATTATCTTCTCGCATGTGAACATTGGGCGGCATTGCCGGATTCGGCGGGCGATTATCGATCGCGACGTGCACATTCCGGAGGGCACGGTGATTGGCTACGATCCCGTTGAGGACAAGCGGCGGTACTTTGTGACTCCTTCAGGGCTGACGATTGTTACGCGGGATACTTCACTGTTTGAGAATCCCGTGGCTCCGGAGTTTCTGGAACGGTATTGATGGTTTGAAGTTCAAGAGAATTCCCGGCGAGAAATTGCCGGGAATTTTTTTGTTTTTTGAGCAAGTGATGTTCGAGCGTCGAGACGATGAATACCGGGTGCGAAAAATGCACGGGACCACGCTGAAAGTGACCTTTTTGGTCCCAAAAACGTGAGATTTTCGTCGAAAAGCGTCGAAAAACAACGCCGTCGTTACTACTTGTGCACTGGATGGCGTCTGTATTGTATTGATTATGAATGAGTTATTTTTCGACTGCACCATAATCAGTGCAATTGACGGGGAGGGGGGGGTGGGGGGTGCGGCCGTTTTGAGGGCCGAAATAGCCATTCCCTGGAGTTTCCCCTGATTCCATGAAGCTCCTCTCAAGACTAATTTTCTGCAAACCGGTGGGGTGAGGTGGCGAGGGCGGAAGGTTTTTCAAAATCAGGCGAAAAAGTGACGATTTGGGTCGTTTTTGGGCCGAAAACACGCGCATTTGCGCATGGGGTTTTTCCGGTTGATTTATCTTTTAAGTTGTTTTGTATCTGCTTGTTATGGTCTGGATTGGGCTGTTTTCGATAGCAGAAATGTGACTTTTTGTTGTCCGGTTGCTGGTTGGTAAGTGGTTTGTTTTCAGTGGACGCGATTTTGGGATGATGCAGTGTCTTGATGATTTACATGCACCCGCCCGCTCATCGCAAAGGGCGCCGACCCAGTGGGTTCCCCGACGGGCACAGCTTTTCAGAAGAGATGTTGGGTCCTGGGAGGGGCTTGACCGGGCCGCCTGCCGTTCCTACTTGGCCATATGCTTGTCGAAGAAGTCGCTGATCTCTGCGAATGCCTCGATGGTTTCTGGAGCACTGTCGTCGCGTAGATAGTGAGCGTGCGACTGTCCTTCAAAAATCTGAAGCGCGGCCTCTACGCCAGCCTGCCGCAATTTCCTGTGTACCCTTACCGTATTGCTGAGCAGCAAGTCCCGCGTGCCACTGGTAAGTATCGTGGGCGGAAATCCCGCCATGTCACCGTATATCGGCGAGATGAGCGGGTCCTTCAGATCGTGCCCGGCGGCGTAATATTGCGCGGCCGCCTGGCAGAATCCGTCTCGCGAGACCAGAACGTTGTCGACCAATTCGTTGGTATAGAAGGAATCTCCCACTCCGGTGACGTCGGACATCGGAGTCCCGGGTGCGATCGCGGCTGGAACGGGAATTCCTTCCTGCCTGGCGCGCAGCACAATTTCCAGTGTCAGAGCCCCGCCAGCCGATGCGCCAAATATCGCGACGCGCTTCGGATCGGTGGTCCGCAATACATGCCTGTAGACGGTGAGGCCGTCGTCGAGCGCGGCCGGAAAAAATGCCTCGGGTGGCATTCGATAATCAACCGAGATCACCCTGAAGCCACCGAAGCCGGCCATCATGACTGCCTCCGGAAGCCCTGCTTGACCTGGATTAAACACGTAGCAGCCGCCGTGCATGTGGATGAGCATACGATGACGATTGTTTGGGAGAATCGAGTCTGGCGTGACGATGAACGCCCGGACGCCCTCGATTGTCGTCTTTTCGACTTTGACCTTCATTCGATCGATAAGGCCGGGAAGTGTTTTCAGCGTGGCCGCTGCGCCTGCTTCGACGACTTGCCGCCATTGCTGGTCCGACGTCGGCAACGTGTTCCAGCCAGGCCGTAACGGAGCGTTGATCAGCTTTTGAATCTGCGGGCTCGTTGTTTCCGGAACCGGCAGGGTTTTTGCGGGGACCTCGAGGCCGTGGGACATGGCGGCCGGATCGAACATGACCATGGCAACTCCAACAATTCAGATGTGACAAAACGGTGTCCGGGCGGTCAAGGAGTTCTGGCTGCGGACCGCTGAGTGCATTGCGCCGGAAATACTCAGGTGGCGTCACAAGCCTACGGAGATATTACGGCATTTCCGGATTATCGGGAGGGTTGGGCGCTCAGCCAGGACCGCAATGCGATTGTCTTGATTTGGCTCCGGTTGGCTGGGTGAGATGGTGCGAGGTAGGGGGACAGGATGGGCAATTGCTGGGTACGGAACCAACGTTAAGGCTGCTGCGTATAGGTCGCTATGCAGTACGTGGGCACATTGGGCTGGGGCATGATGGGATTGGGGCCGCTGGCGAAGCAATCTGGGCGTAGAATGGATGCGCCGGAGATTGGCAAACCACGGAAGCCATCTGCCGGCGCTGCGCAGAGTGGAAGCACACACCACCCCAAGGACATGGATCTGTTCGCGGGGTCCCAAGCCAATTCCCCGGCAACTTTTCCGAGACGCGCGGAGGTGAGACCGCTGGACGTTGACTGGTCCCAAATCGTTCGCCGTTGCATGGATGGAGATTCTGGCGCGTGGGCCGAGATGGTGCGCGCGCATCACCGGCGCGTGTACGGGCTTTGCTACCGGTTTACCGGGAACGGGGCCGACGCCGAAGACCTGACGCAGGATGTTTTTCTGAAGATCTATTCGAACCTTGCGAGCTTCGATACGAGCCGGGGCAGTCTGCAGGTTTGGATTACGACGATGACGCGCAACCTGCTGGTGGACAACTTTCGGCGGAGCAAGAACCTGCGCGCCACAGGTTCGCTGGACGACGGCTGGGAGGGGAGCGACGAGCTGAAGCCGATTGAGCGGCTGACGGCCAGTGACGCCTCGCCGCACGAAGTGGCCGCCCAGAAGGAGCTGGCAGCGATGGTGCAGGCGGCTCTGGCGCGCGTCTCGGTTGAGCTGCGGGAAGCAGTCATTCTGAGAGACCTGCAGGATATGGATTACAAGGAGATTGCCCAGGTGCTGGGGATACCGGAGGGAACGGTGAAGTCCCGCATCAGCAGGGGCCGCGCGGAACTTGCGCGCTTGCTGGAACGTAGTAAACGAGAGGTGATGTAACCATGGCAGACCGCGCACACATTCCGACCTCTCCCGCCTGCGGGCATTGGGAGACTCTTTTGACGGACGCGCTCGACGGACTGCTGAAGCCCGAGGATGAGGCTACGTTTGCCGAGCACATGGCGAGCTGCAAGGCTTGCGCTGCACTGTTTGAGGAGGCGCGCAAGGGGCGCGAGTGGCTGGAGTTTCTAAGCCCGGAACCAGAGGTCCCGGCCGGACTTCTTGACAAGATACTTGCGCAAACCGGGCCGGGACAGGTGGCGGGTTACGGGCTGATGACCGGGGGCGCGCAGGTTTTGCCGGTGACTCCGGCGTGGCAGCGTCCGGGTCTTGGCGGGCAGATTCGCCGCTTTGCCGAACCTCGACTGATGATGACGGCGGCGATGGCGTTCTTCTCGATCGCACTGACGCTGAACCTGACAGGGGTGCGGCTGAGCCAGGTGCGTATGGCCGATCTTCGGCCGACGGCGATCCGTTCGTTTATGGAGCGGCGTCTGACAACAGCTTCGGTTCCGATTGTCCGGTATTACGACCACCTGCGGTTTGTGTATGAGGTTGAGTCGCGGATGCGGGAGTTGCGGGGCACGACGGAAGGCGAAGAGGACGACAATGGCCAGGCGAAGCCGAAAAATGCTGCGCCGGGCGAATCGAAACAGACACCGGGTCACAAGGATGGCGGCTCTCGTATGAGCCCTCCGCTGCAACAGTCTGTCAGGCCGTTGACGGAGCCGGCAGATGACGATACCGGTGACTTTTTAGAGGCCTCTTTGACATTCAATGGGACAGGCAGCGCATTCCGGCGGCTCCACAATGGCACGACGGGAATGGAAGCACGGGAAGGGGGCACAGTATGGACTGCGTAAATCACACAGGTGTAACTGCAACGGCATTTTGCCAGAACTGCGGCAGGGCTTTGTGCGCGGAGTGTGTGCGGAAAGCGGCAGGCGGACAGGTTTTTTGCGAGCCTTGCTGGACAGCATGGCAAAGCTATCAGCAACCTTTTGCCGCGCCGCCGCCGGGCGCGCCGAGTCCGGCGGTAGCCGGTGTACTGGGACTGATTCCGGGCGTGGGCGCGATGTATAACGGTCAGTTCATCAAGGGGCTGGCTCACGTGATGATCTTCGCGGTGCTGGTTACGATGACCAGTGCGATGCACGGGGGTCTGGAGGTCTTCTTCGGGCTGTGCATCCCGGCGTGGATTGTTTACCAGGCGTTTGAGGCTTACCACACAGCCCTCGCGCGGCGGGATGGGCAGCCGCTGCCTGACCCT